>NZ_JBSKHT010000009.1:237141-263446 GCF_057128745.1 Pseudomonas rosaeacicularis | reverse complement strand
GGGGCCGCTTCGCAGCCCATCGCCTGCAAGCAAGGCTCCTACGCCTTCGGCAGAAGCGGGACTGCGGGGGGCGACATATCGTTTTGACTCTGCCTGGGATGCGGCGCGCAACATGGCTTTTGATTCTGCCCGGAGGGCGTAGGAGCGCAGCTTGCTCGCGATCTGCCGCGTAGCGGCAGTAGAACCTGAGCGTGCGGTATGTCAGACAAACCGAGGTGGCCGGTTTGGGGCCGCTTCGCAGCCCATCGCCTGCAAGCAAGGCTCCTACGCCTTCGGCAGAGGCGGGACCTTGGTGCGCGACACATCGCGTTTGATTTCGCCCGGAGGAGGTGCGACCTATCGTTTTTGATTCTGCCCGGAGGGCGTAGGAGCGCAGCTTGCTCGCGATATCGGTGTGTCAGACGCACATTGGTTGCAGATCAACCGGGATCGCGAGCAAGCTCACTCCTACAGGGATGTGGCGATGCTGACCAAACTCAACACCTGCCCATGCTGCACGCTGAACTGTGCATCTAGCTCTTTGCCGTCGTGCCATTCGGCGGAGAGGTCGATCTTCAAGCGCATGCGGGCGCTGCCATCTTCAGACCACTCCAACACTTCAGCGTCGTGGAAATAAAAGCGCTTGAGCACCAGTGGGTAGAGCGCTTTGAACAGGCTTTCTTTCAGCGAGAAAGTCAGGGTCACGCATTGGGCGATCTGATGTTCGGGCCCGACCGCCATGCGTTCCAGCTCGCTGGGCAGCATGATTTCCCCGGCCAGTCGCGCGGCGCGTCCGGGGGCGAGCAGGTTTTCCATGTCCATTCCAAGTCCGCGCCAATGCTGTTTGTTCGCCACAATCGCGGCGGCCCAGCCAGTGCTGTGGGTGATCGAACCGCAGATATCGTCAGGCCAGATTGGGGCGCGGTCTTCGCCGATCAGCGGCACCTGCACCCGACCATCCAGGCGGCGCATGGCTTCCCTCGCGCAAAGCCTGCCCGCGAGATATTCGGTCTGACGCTTGGCCACCGAGCGCTGAATGCTGGCGGGCGGGTCGATGAGGCAGCGCTGGAAATCGCCGTCCGCCAGTTGTTTGGGGTCGAACTGACTGCTGACTAACACCACGCCCGGCAATGTGCGAGGGAGCGGCCAGTGGTGGTCGAGGGCGGGGCAGCAGAGGGGGAGATGCATGGGCTCGGTCATGGGCGGCATTTTGCCGGGTGATAGTGGGGAAGTCATGTGCTGCGAAGCGTTGATCTGTAGGAGCCTACTTGCTGGCGATGCAGCTGATGCGGTGTATCAGTGAGGCCGTCTCGCGAACAAGTTCGCTCCTACAGAGGGCTGCGTGGGAGCGGACCTGTCCGCGAATGCAGTCTGTCAGACGCCAGATTCGTATCGGGCTCACTGACGTCTTCGCGGACAAGTTCAGGTCCGCTCCCACAGGGGTTCACTGGCGACACGGTTACATCGATGAATTCTTCGAAAACGCTTCTTTGAGGAACGCTTTCATGTCCGCCCATGAACTCATGTCTGCGGCCTTGTTGTAGCCGATGTCCGGGCCGCCGTGCTCTCCGTGGCTCAGCTTGTCGGCGTCGGGGTTGGTGAAGCCGTGCTTGGCGCCGTCGATGCCTACAAACTTGTAATCCACCTTGGCGTCGTCCATTTCTTTCTTGAAATTGGCGACGTTCTCCGGCGTGACCATTGTGTCGCCATTTCCGTGCTCAACCAGAATCGGCGCCTTAACGCTGCCCGGTGTGGCTGGGGTATCGGTGACCAGCGCGCCATGGAAACTCACCACGCCCGCCAGTGGTTCGCCGCGACGGGCTGCGTCGAGCACGATTTTGCCGCCGAAGCAGTAGCCGATGGCCGCGATCTTGTTCGGGTTGGTCTCGGGTTGTTTTTTCAGTTGTTCAAGCCCTGCGTCAAAGCGCTTGTTGGCCGCGCCGCTGTCGCTCAATGCGGCTTTCATGAAGGCCATGGCGTCGGCAGGGTGCTCGGTGTTCTTGCCTTCGCCGTACATGTCGATGGCCATGGCGCTGTAACCCAAGACTGCCAGGTCGCGGGCGCGACGTTTGGCGTATTCGTTCAGCCCCCACCATTCGTGGACCACCACGATGCCGGGTCTTGGACCCTTGATCGCATCGTCGTAAGCGTAGTAGCCAACGAGCTTGGTGCCGTCAGCGCTTTGGTAATCGATCTGTCGGGTTTTGACTTCTGCCTGTGCCAGCCCTGCGAGGCACACGAGCGTGAGAGCAATCAGCAACCGCATGTTCATTCTCCTTCTTATAGATAGAGAGGCTTGTCCGCCGTTCAGCCACTGGCGTTTTAGCCTAGACCATTGTGTCGTCAGAACTCCGACCCCGTGCGGTACATATGTGTTCAGCCCAGGTTCAGTTCACGTTCAGGAGGGGTTCAGCGCGGCCTCCGTACTCTGGCGCTGTATCCAAGAGGGCGCCTGGCGCCGGAGGACCTGCACATGCTGACATTCAACAAGCTTTTCCTGGCTCTGGCCTTTCTGGGCAGCAGCGCCGCTGCCCAGGCCGCAGAAGGCAACGCAGACATTTCGCGCATCGACTATGGCAAGACCAGCGAAAAGCCTGACAGACCCAGTGGCATTCGCCGTACGGTGAGCGGCAGCAGCGCCAACGCCGTCGGTACTTGGGGCCAGGGCCTGAGCCAGCAGCACGTCGATCATGCGTACTGCTCTAGCTTCGAAAACCTGTCAGCTACCTACAACGGTGTCAAAGTGCGCCAGGAAAATATGCTCGGCAGTTACGATGTCAGCCTGCCGCTGGCCAGTACGTCTAAACTGTTCGATTCCGGTGTGTCTGCACGTAGCGAAACGACCGAAGCATCGTTGAGTCTGAGCCAGGGCGCGGGCAATTATTTGCCGATCCAACGCTTTCTATAACCGTCTGTCGAGAGGTGTGCCTTTGCCTGGGAGTGCGTCATGAAGTTGCTGGTTGTCGAAGATGAAGCGCTGTTGCGCCACCACTTGTTCACGCGGCTGACCGAAAGCGGTCATGTGGTCGAGGCGGTGGCCAATGCCGAAGAGGCGCTGTATCAGGCGGGCCAGTTCAATCACGATTTAGCAGTCATCGACCTTGGCTTGCCCGGTATGGGCGGTCTGGACCTGATTCGCCAGCTTCGTGCGCAGAACAAGGCGTTTCCGATCCTGATCCTGACCGCACGCGGCAACTGGCAGGACAAGGTCGAAGGCCTGGCGGCAGGCGCCGATGACTACGTGGTCAAGCCCTTTCAGTTTGAAGAACTTGAAGCCCGGCTCAATGCTTTGTTGCGACGTTCCAGCGGTTTCACCCAGTCAACGATCATCGCCGGCCCGCTGCTGTTGGACCTCAACCGCAAGCAGGCCGTGCTCGATGAGCAACCCCTGGCGCTGACCGCGTATGAGTACCGGATTCTTGAATACCTCATGCGCCATCATCAACAAGTGGTGCCTAAAGAACGCTTGATGGAGCAGTTGTATCCGGATGACGACGAGCGCGACCCGAATGTGATCGAAGTGCTGGTCGGGCGTCTGCGCCGCAAACTCGAAGGCCCGGACGGCTTCAAACCTATCGATACGGTGCGCGGCCTGGGCTACTTGTTCACTGAGCGCTGTAAATGATTCGTTCGCTTCGCCTGCGTCTGATGCTGGCCGCCGCTACCCTGGCGGTCATTTTCATGTTGCTGATGCTCCCGGCGTTACAGAGCGCGTTCAGCCTGGCGCTGGAAAGCTCGATCGAGAAACGCCTGGCGTCCGACGTCACGACGCTGATTTCCGCCGCGCGTGTGGAAGACGACCGATTGCTGATGCCGACGCTGCTGCCCGGCGAGCAATTCAGCCTGCCCGACAGTCGCTTGCTCGGCTACATCTATAACCGCCAGGGCAAACTGGTCTGGCGTTCCCGCGCGACTCAGGACGAAGACATCGAATACCAGCCGCGCTACGACGGGCGCGGTACTGAGTTCGCCAAGATCCGTGAGGCTAATGGCGAAGAGTTTTTCGTCTATGACGTCGAAATCAAACTGCTGGGCGGGCGAAACGCCGCCTACAGCATCGTCGCGCTGCAACCGGTGCGCGAATATCAGGAGGTCATTTCCGGCCTTCGGGAAAAACTCTATTTCGGTTTCGGCGGCGCCTTGATTGTGTTGCTGGCCTTGCTCTGGGTCGGTTTGACCTGGGGGCTGCGGGCGCTGCGGGGTATGAGTCAGGAGCTTGATCAGGTGGAGGCGGGCTCGCGCGAAAGTCTTAGCGAAGAACACCCCAGCGAGTTGCTGCGCCTGACTGATTCGCTCAATCGATTGCTCAGCAGTGAGCGGGAGCAGCGCATTCGTTATCGCGATTCGCTAGATGATCTGGCTCACAGCCTTAAAACCCCGTTAGCGGTGTTGCAGGGTGTTAGCGAAACTATCGCCAAACGCCCTGAAGACGTTGAGCAGGCGCGAATTCTACAATCGCAGATCGAACGCATGAGCCAGCAGATCGGCTATCAACTGCAACGCGCCAGCCTGCGCAAGAGCGGGCTGGTGCGCCACCACGTAAAACTCAAGCCGGTGGTGCAGAGCCTGTGCAACACGCTGGATAAGGTCTATCGCGACAAACGGGTGACAGTGGTGCTCGATCTGCCCGATGACTGTCAGGTGCAGATGGAAGAGGGCGCACTGCTGGAGATGCTGGGCAATCTGCTGGAAAACGCTTATCGCCTGTGCCTGAGTGAAGTGCGGGTCAGCTGGAACGCTTCGATCATGGGCAATGAGTTATGCATCGAAGACGATGGCCCCGGCGTGCCGGAAAGCCAGCGTGCGCGGATTCTCGAACGCGGCGAACGGCTGGACCGGCAAAATCCGGGACAGGGCATCGGGCTCGCGGTGGTCAAGGACATCATTGAAAGCTATAGCGCAAGGCTGACGCTTGGAGATTCGGATCTGGGCGGGGCGGCGTTCAGGATTCACTTTCAGATATAGCGTCCCGGTTGAAGAAAAGCTTGCCGCGAATAGGGCGTGCCCGTTGGAGCGAGGCTTGCCCGCGAAGCTCAGAACGCGGTTTGCCTGACACACCGCAAAAAAAGCTTCGCGGGCAAGCCTCGCTCCAACGCGAATCCGGTAATAGGGCGGATACCCGCCACCCTCGCTACAAAATCCTCGGTATTAGGCGGAAAACCGCCACCTCTTCGTGCCTTTTCCAGCTACCGTTATCAGAGCTTTGCAGGACTATCGCGGCTTCCAGGGTTTTTTTTGAACATGGCGCGCAGCTTGCAATACAGCGCAGAGGTCTGCCACGCGCAGCTCGACAAAACAAATCCCTCCAACGCAGGAGGGTTCGTACTTTAGGCGTCGTTGTATCACTTGGATGATGCAGGCCGATGCTCTTGAGGAAACTGCAATGACGACTCGTCAGCCACTGTACAAATCCCTTTATCTCCAGGTAATCGTCGCGATCGTTATCGGCATCGCGCTCGGTCACTGGTACCCCGAAACTGCCGTCAGCCTCAAGCCTTTGGGTGACGGGTTCATCAAACTGATCAAAATGGTCATTGCGCCGATCATCTTCTGCACCGTCGTCAGCGGTATCGCTGGCATGCAGAGCATGAAGTCCGTGGGCAAGACCGGTGGCTACGCGCTGCTCTACTTCGAAATCGTCTCCACCATCGCCCTGCTGATCGGCCTGGTCGTGGTCAACGTTGTGCAACCGGGCGCCGGCATGCACATCGACGTGACCACCCTGGATGCTTCCAAAATCGCGGCTTACGTGACGGCCGGTAAAGACCAGAGCATCGTTGGCTTCATCCTCAACGTCATCCCGAACACCATCGTCGGCGCGTTCGCCAACGGCGACATCCTGCAAGTGCTGATGTTCTCGGTGATCTTCGGTTTCGCCCTGCATCGCCTGGGCGCCTACGGCAAGCCGGTCCTGGACTTCATCGATCGCTTCGCCCACGTGATGTTCAACATCATCAACATGATCATGAAGCTGGCGCCACTGGGTGCGTTGGGTGCCATGGCGTTCACCATCGGCGCGTACGGCGTGAGTTCGCTGGTGCAACTGGGTCAGTTGATGCTGTGCTTCTACATCACCTGCGTGCTGTTCGTGGTGGTAGTGCTGGGCGCCATCGCTCGCGCTCACGGTTTCAGCGTGTTGAAGCTGATCAAGTACATCCGTGAAGAACTGCTGATCGTGCTGGGTACTTCGTCCTCCGAGTCGGCACTGCCACGCATGCTGATCAAGATGGAGCGTCTGGGCGCGAAGAAGTCGGTCGTGGGTCTGGTTATTCCTACCGGCTACTCGTTCAACCTGGACGGCACCTCGATCTACCTGACCATGGCCGCCGTGTTCATCGCTCAAGCGACTGACACCCACATGGACATCACGCACCAGATCACGCTGTTGCTGGTGCTGCTGCTGTCGTCCAAAGGCGCTGCCGGTGTGACCGGTTCGGGCTTCATCGTTCTGGCTGCCACCTTGTCGGCTGTCGGTCACTTGCCGGTTGCCGGTCTGGCGCTGATCCTGGGTATCGACCGCTTCATGTCCGAAGCCCGCGCACTGACCAACCTGGTCGGTAACGCTGTCGCCACCCTGGTGGTTGCCAAGTGGGTGAAAGAGCTGGACGTAGACGTGATGCAGGCTGAGCTGGCGTCCGGTGGCCGTGCCATCGACGAAAACCGCCCGATGGACGACCTGGGTGTAGCTGAAGGCCCGGCGACTACGGTTGGCCGCTCGTAACCGTTAAGCGATATGTGAAATGAAAAGCCCGTCTTCGGACGGGCTTTTTTGTGTCCGCTCGGTGGGCCAGCCAGCTATCGATTGAATCTCGCAACCACCGCACTATAGGCAGGAGCGGTACCAGGCTGGATTACTCGACCCGCGTCTCACCGCTGAATACCAACACTTGGCGACAGCTTCGACACAGGTAACGCCGTCCTTTTCTGACCAATTTATGGCGCTGTCCGGAAAACGCGAAGTCGCTTTCCGGGCAGGGGCAGCGGTAGATGTAGCGGGTCACGCTGCGGCGCTGGATTTCGTAGGTGTGGCAGCGGTTGGGCGGCAGTTCGTACACGCCGCGCATGATCAGCTGCCATTCCTCGCCGTGGGGCGCGATGGTGTCGCCAAACAACTGATGGGCGATCAGGTGCGCAACTTCGTGGGCAACGGTCTGGCGCAGGAAGTCTTCGCTGTTTTCACGGTAGAGCTGAGGGTTAAAACGCAGCAGGTTTTCGTGAAGGTGAGCGACGCCGGCTTTTTGACCGCGCAGCTTGAGGCTGACGACAGGTCGCTTGAACGGGCGTTTGAAGAAGTCTTCGGCTTGTTGGTAACAGGTTTCGACGCGGGTATTGAGTTGCTCGGGCATGCTTCATCGGTCTCCAGAGAACGCGAGTATGCCGTAAAGGCGAGTGCTACCGAAAACTTGAGCTGCCGAGTGGTCGCCGGTTCACCGCACGCCTTTGTCTGTAGGAGCGAACTTGTTCGCGAAGCGGTCTAGCGGCTTCGCCTGACATCGCCTCGCCAACAAGTTGGCTCCTACAGAAAAGCAGCGGCCTGCATTCAGTTTGTATACTCCGGCCCAACCCCAATGCCCCACAACACCACGGTAAAGGCCATGATTGCCACCAGCACGACCAATCCCACCGCCAGCACCGAACTTGAAAACATGAACCCCTCGTCGGCGTGAATATTCATGAATACCGGCAAACCGACGTACAGCAAATACACCGTGTAGCAAACCGCTGCCAACCCGACCATCATCCCCAGCCACATATGAGGATAGAGCGCTGCCAGCCCCCCGATGAACAGCGGTGTGGCGGTGTAGGTGGCGAACGCGACGCAACGGGCCAGACTTGGGGAGGCGTCGTAGGTGCGCGCCATCCAGTGAATAAAACCGCCCATGACCGCAACGCCGAAGAGCATGGCGACATACGACATGATGGTCATCCAGATGGCACTGTCGACAGTCAGCATGACCGGCGCGCGGCTGCCGATGACCCAGCCGACCTGCGTCGTGCCGATAAACGCCGAAACGGCGGGGATCGCCGCCAGAATCAGCGTGTGAGTGAGGTACATGTGGCTGATGCTTTCTTCTTTCTCGCCACGTATCTGTAGCCATTCCCGATCGGGGTGCGTGAACAGCCCCAGGACGTGATGAATCATGCCGGCTCTCCTCAGAGTGAAAACGGTAAGCTCACCACCGAGTATAGAAACCTGCACGCCCCGTAAACCGTGAGCTTTAGAGTGATTGGGACTCACAGGGAATTGTTAATAGCTGGATGTGATGAAAAGCACCTTTGTATGAGCGCGCTTGCCCGCGACAGCGTCTTATCTTCCAAAAAGATGGATCGGACAGACAGCAATCGCGGGCAAGCGCGCACCTACAGAGGGCGTTACTGACATTCGGGTTTATGCGTAAAATACCGCCCCCTTCCAGAGCCATCGCGAGCGGACACCAGCAACCATGGGCACCCTTTCAGTCAATCAGAACAAACTGCAGAAGCGTCTTCGCCGGCTGGCGGGCGAGGCCGTTGCCGATTACCAGATGATTGAAGAGGGCGACAAGGTGATGGTCTGCCTGTCGGGCGGAAAGGACAGTTACACCCTGCTCGACGTGCTGATGCATTTCCAGAAAGTGGCGCCGGTGAGCTTCAAGATCGTTGCCGTCAACATGGACCAGAAACAGCCGGGCTTCCCCGAGCACGTGCTGCCGGCGTACCTGGAGTCTGTGGGCGTCGAATATCACATCGTTGAAAAAGACACCTATTCGCTGGTCAAGGAGCTGATCCCGGAGGGCAAGACCACCTGTTCTCTGTGTTCGCGTCTGCGTCGCGGCACGCTGTACACCTTTGCGGACCAGATTGGTGCCACCAAGATGGCTTTGGGTCATCACCGCGATGACATTGTTGAAACCTTCTTTCTGAATATGTTCTTCAACGGCACCCTCAAGGCGATGCCGCCCAAGCTGCGCTCGGACGATGGGCGTAACGTGGTGATCCGGCCGTTGGCGTACTGCGCCGAGAAGGATATCCAGGCGTATTCGGACCTCAAGCAGTTCCCGATCATCCCGTGCAACCTGTGCGGATCGCAGGAGAACCTGCAGCGTCAGGTGGTCAAGGACATGCTGCTCGACTGGGAGCGCAAGACCCCCGGCCGCACCGACAGCATTTTCCGTAGCCTGCAAAATGTGCAGCCATCACAGCTGGCGGATCGCAACCTGTTTGATTTCGAGAGCCTGCGGATCGACGAAACGGCTGCTTCGCGGTTTGTGAATATTGTGAATATCTGAGGCCCAATAGATACCTGTGGGAGCGGACCTGTCCGCGAAGACGTCAGTACATTCGACACATCTTCATCGGCTGAGCCATTGCATTCGCGGACAGGTCCGCTCCCACGGTGTGAACTGAGCGGGATTAAAGCCCCACTTCCGGCAACACCGGTCGATTGGCCAGCGCGGTTTTCATCAGTTTCTCGACGTATTCGCGATCACTGTCCGGCAGTGCCAGACGCGGTGGGCGGGTGAGGGCGCTGCCGCGTTCCATGATCGCTTCGCACAGCTTGATGCATTGCACCAGGTCCGGACGGGCATCCAGGTGCAGCAGCGGCATAAACCACTCATACAAGGCCATCGCCTCGGCAAAACGCCCGTCACGGGCCAGACGGAACAGGGTTTCGCCCTCTTTCGGGAAGGCGTTGGACATGCCCGACACCCAGCCTACCGCGCCCACGGCCACGCTTTCCACCAACACGTCATCCAGACCTGCGAACAGCACGAAGCGATCGCCGACTTCGTTGCGCACGTCGATGAAACGGTTGGTGTTTCCCGACGAATCCTTGAAACACACGATGGTGTCGCAGTCCGCCAGGGAGATCAGGATGTCTGGCGTCACGTCGTTTTTGTAAATCGGCGGATTGTTGTAAACCATCATTGGCAGGTCTGTGGCAGCTGCCACGGTGCGGAAATGCGCGGCGGTCTCGAACGGTTTAGCGGAGTAAACCAGCGCGGGCATTAGCATGATGCCGTCCGCTCCGGCTTTCTGGACTTCCTTCGCTACGACGCTGGCGTTGTAGCTGGTGAATTCGGCAATCCCCGAAATCACTGGCACGCGGCCTGCGGAGGCGTCTTTGGCGACTTCCACCAGACTGATTTTTTCCGCCACGCTAAGCGAGGTGTTTTCCCCCACCGTGCCACAGATCACCAGCCCGGACACGCCATCGCGCACCAGATTGGAGATGACCTTGTGGGTGGCCTCCAGATTGAGGGAGAAGTCGGCGTTGAATTGAGTGGTGACGGCAGGGAATACACCGCTCCAGGTTACGGTTTTGCTCATGAGTCACTCCGGTTTTTGAATAATGGATTTCGTATACGTTAATTTTCTGGTAAAGCGCGACCCTTGTAGGAGCGTGGCTTGTCCCGCGATCGGCGACGCAGTCGTCGTAAAAACAGTGAACCTGGAGCACCTGACACCCCTTAATGGCGGGGTTTGCTGCCGGTTCCCGGCAGTTCGCGGGACAAGCCACGCTCCTACAGTGGGCTGCCGTTCATTTCACACCCGGTAACCCAATTGGCCAGGTATCGGTCAATTTGTACCCCTCCGGCCACGGATCGCTGGGGTCGAGCATGTGTTGATGAGTCCCGGTGATCCACGCCCGCCCCGACAAACTCGGCACGATCGCCTTGCGCCCGGCCAGTTCGGTTTCGCTCTGGATCTTGCAGTGGAACTCCGAGCCTATGATCGAGCGCCCGATAAACCGGTCGCCCACCTTCAAAATCCCTTTGGCGTGCAGTACCGCCAGCCGCGCCGAGCAGCCGGTGCCGCACGGCGAGCGGTCGATCTTGCCGGGGCGAATCACCACCGCGTTCGCCGCATTGGCCACCCCGCCGTCGAAATTCACGGGGGCGGCGATCTGGCAGAACGAAATATGATTCCAGTCCTTGTTGGTCGGGTGGTTAAACCCCAATTGCTCATTGGCGGCTTGGGTGATCTTCAGCCCGGTTTCCACCATATCCTTGGCTTCATCGGCGGTCAGCGCAAAGCCCAGCCCCACTGAATCGACAATCGCAAAACTGTCGCCGCCGTACGCCGTATCGACCTTGATCGAACCCAGCCCCGGCACCTCGATCCACACATCAAGCTGATCGGCGAACGAGGGATGGTTGTGCACTTCGACGCTCTGAACCTTGCCGTCACGACATTGCGCGATGGCCTCGATCAAGCCGCCGGGCGCTTCCAGAATCAGTCGGGTTTCCGGCTCGGTCATCGGCAGAATTCCGCTGTCCAGCAACACCGTCGCGACGCACAGCGAATTGGAGCCAGACATCGGCGGCACGTCGGCCGGTTCCATGATGATCCAGCCCATGTGCGCCTTCGGGTTCTTCGGCGGCACCAGCAGATTGACGTGCCTGAACACGCCGCCCCGTGGCTCGTTAAGCATGAAATTGCGCAGCACGTTGTCCTTCTCGATCCAGCGCGACTGCTCCCAGATCGTGTCGCCAGGCGGTGGCGCAACGCCGCCGACGATCACATCGCCGACCTCGCCTTCTGCGTGACAACTGACTACGTGAATCACTTTCGATGAGCGCATTGCCTGCTCCTCTTTTTGTACCCCTGAATGAACGCGTTCCTGTAGGAGCGAATTCATTCGCGAGACGCCGATACAGCCAGCATCGATGTGGCGACCGGAACACCGCTTCGCGAATAAATTCGCTCCTACAGAACTGCGTGCTGACTTCCATCTGTAGGAGCGAATTCATTCGCGAGACGCCGATACAGCCAGCATCGTTGTGGCGACCGGAACACCGCTTCGCGAATAAATTCGCTCCTACAGGTCTGCATTAATTGATCGAGCGCAAAAAATCCGCCGTCTCCGGCCGCTGCGGGTTGCCGATGACCTGATCCGGCGTGCCGATCTCATGCACCAGCCCATTACGAAAAAAAGCCACGCGGTCGGACACATCCCGAGCGAAACGGATTTCGTGGGTCACCAGAATCATGGTCATGCCGTCCTCTGCCAGCATGCGCATGGTGTCCAGCACCTCGCCCACCAGTTGCGGATCGAGCGCAGATGTCGCTTCGTCGAACAGCATGTAATCCGGCGACATCGCCAGCGCCCGGGCAATCGCCATGCGCTGTTGCTGCCCGCCTGAAAGCTTGCCGGGGAACACTTTAAGCTTGTCCGCCAGCCCCACGTGGGTCAGTTGCTTGACCGCCAGCGCTTCGGCTTCGGCCTTGCTTTTACCGAGCACGGTGCGCGGGGCCAGCATCACGTTCTCCAGCACGGTCAGGTGCGGAAAGGCGTTCCACTGTTGAAAGACGATGCCGATCTTCTGCCGCAGCTTGTTGATGTCGGTGCCCTTGGCATGCACTTCGGTGCCGTCCACGCGGATGCTGCCGCTCTTGATCGATTCCAGGCCGTTGATGCACATCAGCAGCGTCGACTTGCCCGAGCCCGAGCCACCGATGATCGACACCACTTCGCCTTTTTTGACTTTCAGGCTCACGCCCTTGATCACCTCAAGGTCGCCGAAGGATTTGTGTACGTTGTCGATCTCAATCATTTTCCTGCCACCTTGTTTCCAGTCGGGCGCCCAGGCGTGCAATCACTAGGCTCATGACGTAGTAAATGAGGCCTGCGATGCACAGCACCAGCAGCGGTTCTTGAATGCGTGTAACGATGGTTTGCGAGGCGCGCAGCAGTTCGACGATGCCGATCCACATCACCAGGGCTGTGTCTTTCATCACGCTGAGCAGCAAGTTGACCCAGCCGGGGAAGGCCACGCGGGTGGCCATCGGCATCACAATCTGGCGCAGGTCCTGCCAGTAACTCAGGCCCAGCGAGCGGGCGGCGCGGCGCACGGTCATTGGCACCGACAGCACGCCGCTGCGCACGATTTCCGTGCAGTAGGCGGTGACGTACAACCCCAGCACCACGCAGGCCACGGCGAAGGCGCTCCAGTTCAGGCCGACGATGCTTTTCAGCGCGTTGAACAGCACGAACTGAATCAGCAACGGCACGCTGCGAAACACATCCAGCAACCACGCCAGCGGCACCGTGCTGCGCGGGAACAGGGCGCGGAGCATGCCGCAGATGACCCCCGCGAACGTGCCGATCAGCATCGAAATTACCGTCAGCAGGATTGTCACCCAAGCCCCTTGCAGCAGAAACAGCAGGTCGTTCCAGGAAAAACTGCTATTGAACATGGTCTTCCCTCAGTACCGGAACAGGCGCCAGGACAGCAGCCGCGCCACAGCCACGATCAACTTGGCAATCAGGTAATACAGCACCGCCGCAATGGCGAAGAACTCAAAGGTGCGGAAGGTTTTGACGTTGTAATCCTGGGTCACGCCGGTCAGGTCGTTGTTGAGGCCGACGATCACCCCCATCGAGGTCATCAGCACCGCCCAGACCATCTGATTGGTCAGCGGATAGAACACGATGCGCAGCAATTGCGGGATGACGATCAGCCGATAGGCCTGAGGTGCACTCATGCCCAGGGAGCGGGCGGCGCGAAGCTGTGTGTCGGGCACCGCCTTGAGACCGCCACGAAAGTTCTCAGCCAGATAACCGGCGTTATTGATCGTGATCCCGGCCAATAACGCCGCCCACGAGCTGATGTGAATGCCGAACGAGCCCAGGCCGAAATACAGGATGTACACCTGAAACAGCGATGGCGTGTTGCGGGCGATGGAGATCCAGGTGGCGGCAAAGCCCCGGAATAAGCGGTTGTCGCCTTGGCGCATGAAGGTCAGGCACAGAGCGATGATCACCCCGAGAATCATCGACAGGGCGGCGGTTTCAAACGTCACCAGCGCGCCGTCGAGCATGTCCGGCAGCGCTTTGAACGCCGCGCGCCAATGGAAGTTGTAATCAAACATGGGCAACCCCCGCACGTTCAGCCGCTTGTAGCCAGACCGGCAAGCGCCCGCTGGCAATACCGGTGCAGGCGCTTTCGACGCATTCGGCGAGGCTTGCGAAATGCACGCGGCGGCCCACCAGCCCCGGCGCGTAATGGGCGTATTTGCCGGAGTTGGTCATCAGCGTTCGCGCAGCGGGCGGGATGACCGGCTCGCCGAGCATGCACCAGCAGGTGTCGGTGACCAGTTGCACGCCGAAGGTTTTGAGCGTGTCGGCGTAGCCAGCCTTTTCGGCGTTTTCCAGCGTGGCGCGACCACAGGTGATGACGACGGCCACTGCGTCATGCTTGCGTTTCCCCGCGCAAAGCTGGGCCAGTATTGTGAATTCGCTGAGAGAAAAATGCGGGTTACCCAGGGTGACCGCGTCGACTTCCGGGCTCTGCGCGCTGTTGAGTTCGCGCCAGCTAGTGAGCAATTCATCGAGCTGGACATGCAGATGCCGGGCTGGCGGTATTCCGCCCATGGCCAGGTCGGCGCTGGCGGCTTCCGGCGTGACCCCGGCAATGTGGAACATCGGCGCGGCAGACGTGGTGGCGAACGCAGCGCCGAAAGCCTTCAAATCGTCCAGCGTCGGCGCCTTGTGCTCCAGACCGCAGACCACCGGGATCTCGGCGCCGCACAGCAGGCCGACGTGGTAACCGAGTAGCGGGTAAAAGCTGTCGTCCAGGACGGCGAGGGCTGGCACGTCGATGCGCAGTGTCGCCAGGCGCTCTTGCGTCAGGTGGCAGCCAATCTTCGGCGCGCGGCCGGTGAGGGCGATGCAAATGTCCAGGTAATCCGGGTATTTCAGGGTGCGCGCGCCGATCACGCTGTTGGCGTAGACCACGGCGTTGGACTCGGCCCAGACGATCTGTTCGCCTAATGCAGGGGCGCTGTCGAGCAAGTAAGGCGCGCAGGTGAAGCTGACTTTGGCGCCCATTTCCAGATAGGCATCGCCCAACTGGCTGGCAGGTTCGCCGAGGGCCGGATCGACGCCAAGCTCACGCCAGCGGCGCTTGTCGACGGAGATGGAATTGAGGGTGGTGGGCACTCGCACCTTGGCGTCCCAGTCCACCAGTTGCCGGGCAAAGCGCAAGCTCGCGGGGCCTGTATAAATGCAGCCGTCGATGTGCGCCTGGGTGATGTCCAGCAGTTCGGTTGCGCCTTGCAGCTCGGCCATGCGCAGGACGATGCCCATGGCCACTTGGGCCGCTTTGCCGTAGGCGCCGTCGAGCAAAGCCTGATCGAATTCGCTGAGCGTGACGTGTGAATGGATGACGTTGAAAGTCGGGTTTGTGCTTGGTGTTGATGCCGGTTGCAACGAAGCCAGGCAGGCGACTTGATCGTTCTCGACGCGCACGAACGGTACGCCGCGTAACGCTGCGAAACCCTCGCCCCCAAGGCTGATGACCGGGATCGACTGGTTGAACATTTGCTCGGCCACCAGCACGCCGAGGGTCAGGATATCTTCGACCCGCTCGAACACCAGTGCGGCGGGTGCATGGCCGTTGAGGATCAGTTCCAGCAACACGCTGCTGCCGGTGCACGAGCCGCGTCCGCTGGGGATCGCCAACACCCGGCCGCTGATGATTTGCCTGCTGAGTGGGTGATGTCGGTCTATGACTTCGCCAGTAAACGGCTCGACGCCACCCCAGAAACTCAGGCCGACGTCGGCGTACAGCAACTCGCCTTGCGCCACCCCGGCGACCAGACAGCGGCCGTTCAACGAAACTTCAGACATCCTGGGCTCCTGTGGTAACTGCGTTTCTTGAACTTTCCCTGTGGGAGCGGACCCGTCCGCGAAGACGTTAATTCAGCCGATGAAGATGTATCGAATGCACCGGCCTCTTCGCGGACAGGTCCGCTCCCACAAGTCAGGTGTTGGGGCAAGTCGCGGGTACGAACGCAACGCTGTAGGAGCGAACATGTTCGCGAGGCGTCTTACCTGATACGGCGCAAAATCGACTCGCCAACAGGTTGGCTCCTACAGGTTATGCCTCAGCCTCAGTAGTAAACCCCAGGCACCGTCAGATCCACAGGCTTGCCGCCGACCCATTTTTCATACAACTCGGCATAACGCCCCGAGCGCACTTGCTGGTTCACGAACAGGTTCAGGTAATGAGTCAGCCCGTATTCGTTGCGCTTGGCCGCCAGTGAAACGTAGTCGATGGTGTACGGCGCGTTGCCGGCGATTTTCAGGTTTTTGTATTTGCCCGATTTGATCGTCGCGGCGGCAACGGTGTTGGTCACGACCGACGCATCAATGTGGCCCTGGGCGACGGCCAGGATGGTGTCGTTCTGGGTCTGGTAGGCGCGGAAGCTGCCGGTGCCCCATTTCTTCACGTCTTTTTCCAGGGCGATGGCTTCGTAGGTGCCGCTGGTGTTGCCTACCGGACGGCCCTTGAGGTCATCGAACTTGTCGATCTTGGTGTCATCGCGGGTCAGCACCACCATCTGGAACGCGAAGTACGGGATGCTCATCGCCACGGTTTTCGCCCGCTCCAGCGTGTCGGACGTAGACGCCACGATCACATCGGCACGCCCTGACACCAGCGCCGGAATCCGATCCGGGAATGGCGTCTCGACCACTTCGGCCGTTACGCCCAAGACCTTCGCCAGGTCGTTGCAGTAGTCCACGTCGAACCCGACCGGGGCGTTCTTCTCATCCCGTGAACCCATCGGCGGAAAGTCCAGGGTTACCGCGCAACGCAGCTTGCCGGAGTCGATGATGTCATCGAGCTTGTCGGCCATGGCGGTGTTGATAACGCTAGCACTCATGACAGCGAGGAGGGCTACGGCAACAGCGTGGTTTTTCATAGAAGCCTCGTGGGATGCAAGTGGAGGGACGGGCGGATAAGTAATTTCGTATACGATATTTTCTTTGCATGGATTGTGCCTGTTTGCCGTTCTACGCGATGACTCGCGTTAGATCAGGGACTTAGCACAGGGAGAGCAATGCGACGGGGGAGGGAGTGATTTTGGACTGTTACATAAAGGAGCAGCGGTGCTTCATTGGTGCACGTCAAACTTGGGGATATCGGTGATCTGTAGGAGCGAACTTGTTCGCGAGAAACTTCACGGAGGATCTCAAATCGCCTCGCGAACAAATTCGCTCCTACAGAAGTGCTCTATTTAAGCGGTGCTACCCCTGCGACTCCCGAAACTGACTCGGCGAAAACCCGGTCAGCGCACGAAACTGCCGGCTGAACGCGCTGTGATCGGTATAGCCGCACCGCAACGCAATCTCGGTGATCGACAAGTCCTGCAGCAACAACCGCGACGCTTCCCCCAGCCGTGCCTTGTGGATCATCTGCCGGGGCGTCAGCTGGAAAATCCGTTTGCAGTGCCGCTCCAGCTGGGCGATGGACAATCCGGCAATCGCTGTCAGCTCTTCCAGCAGAATCGGTCGTGCAAAGTGCTGGCGGATGTAGGCATCGACCTCGACCAGCTTTTGATACGCCGGGTGGGTCGATTGCAGGGTTTGCAGATCCCGGGAGATTCCGGCCAGGCCAATGACCTCACCCGCGTCATTGCGCAGCGCCAGCTTGTGGGTCAGGCACCAGATCGGCTGATTGCCGAAATAAAGGTGCAGCTCCAGTTGATCGCTGAGCTGTCGGCCGTCTGCCAGCACGCGGCGATCCTGCGCGGTGTACAGCGGCCCGAAACGCGCCGGGAACACATCTTCTGCAGTACGGCCCACCAGTTCGTGCTTGTGTTTGCAGCCCAGGCGCTGTGCCAGCGTTTGATTGACCAACGCGTAACGCGCCTCGGTGTCCTTGATGAAAAACACCACGCCGGGGATCGCGTCGAACAGCGGCGAGACCAGCTCAAGACTGATCAGCAACTGATCGAGCGTGCGGGGAGGGCTGACGGGAATCAGATCAAGCATGTTCAAGATGGGGTCAGTGGTGGCGGAGGTCGAGCCGATCATGCTGCATCACGGCGGCGCAGCACAATCGAGATCACTCAGGACAGCTCGCCGCCTTCATCCAGGCACACCAAGGTTGCGATGCGCGCCGGGGTGAACGGTGGACGCAAACTCGGCGGCTCCCAGCCGAACAGCGTTTGCGCGGCGGTCGAACAGATACGCCCTTGGCACGCACCCATGCCGCAGCGGGTATTGAGCTTGGCGCCGGTCCAGCCGCCATGGGCAGTCAGCGCCGAAAACGGCACGTCTTCACAGCGGCATACCAGCGTGTCCGGTTTGGCCAACTGCTTGATGTCCGGCCTCAGGGCAAAGGCGCGATTCAACCGATCAGCGAAGCGCTGCCAGCGTTGGCGCTCAGACCACAACCCTCGGGCGTGGTCGTTTTCGCCCACCGCTACGAAGCCGGCAATCCGCCCTTCCACCAATGCCAGTTCGCTGCCGCCGAAACCGGTGCATTCGCCTGCTGCGTAGTGATCGCCCAGGCTTGTGGCCTGCCACTCATCCACAGCAATAGCGCGATCGACGATCCGGCAGCCCAGCGCCTGACCGATTTCTACGTTCGGCACCAGACTGAACCCGCAGGCCAGGCGCTCACAAGGGAGTTCTTCCTCGCGATTGCCCACACGAATGCGCACCGCTTTCAGCCGATCATTGCCCAATGCCTCGACCACATAAGCCGACGTCCGATACTGGGCGTTCCTCAGTCCTACCGCTTGCAGCGCCTTGCTCGGCCAAGCCCACAAGCCGCTGGCGAAACGGCTGACGGACGCAAGCGATGCCTGCTCGGCGATGCGCAGAACCTTCGCACCGTTCAAGTGGGCAGTGGCAGCACTGGCCAGCAGCAGCGGCCCGGTTCCGGTGACAACCACACGCTCGCCCGCAACCGACAGGCCGCCCTTGATCAACGCCTGTAAACCGCCAGCACCGGTCACGCCTGGCAAGGTCCAGCCGGGGAAGGGCAGCAGCAATTCGCGCGCGCCGGTGCAAAGAATCAGCTTGTCGTAGCTCAAGACCCAACCGCGCTCGGCGTCTTCGAGCAGTAGCCGTTTCGCCCCGGCCAACGCGACAACTTTCGTCCCGCTGTGCAGCTGAATATTGCTGTGTTGTTGCAACTGCGCGCGCATGTCCCGTGCTTGTGGCGGCAAATGCGCCTGAGGACCGTTGCGCCAGATTTGCCCTCCCGGCAGCGGGTTATCATCGAGCAGTGCGATGCGAATCCCGCTGGGCGCCGCCGCCAACGCAGCGGCCATGCCCGCAGGCCCTGCGCCGAGGATGAGAAGTTCGACGTGCTGACTCATGGGCGCGTTTCCACCCGCATGCCGTCGCGGCAAAGGGTCTGACACGCCAGGCGGCGAAGTCCGTCAATGCTCACCCGGCATTCCTGACAGATGCCCATCCCGCACAATGGCGCGCGCCGCTGACCGCTGAGCGAAGTGCGGCTGCATTGATCCCCGGTGGACATCAGCGCAGCAGCGACCGTGGTGCCTTCAGCCACGCGCAGGGGCTGGCCGTCGATACTCAACTCAGGCATGGGCGTGGGCTCCAATAAAACGTTGGGGCAGAAATGGCGCAGCGTCCAGCGGCGGCTTGCTCCGCAACAGTTGCGCCGCCAATAACTGCGCAGTCCCTGTCGCGGTGGTGACCCCCAACCCCTCATGCCCCACCGCCAGCCACAAGCCGGGCTGCAAGGGATGTTCGCCAATCAAAGGCTGACCGTCGGGGCTGGCCGAACGAAAGCCTGTCCAGCTGCGGATGCCGTTCATCTCGCTCAAGTCCGGCAAAAACTCTATCGCCCGCCGCAGCATGCGTCCCAGCATTTGAGCGTCGATGGCCGGGTCGTGGTTGTCGAATTGCCGCGACGAGCCAATGAACAATTGCCCCGTGGGGCGCTGCTGCACGTTGAACGCCACCGACGGCCCAGCGCTGTTGTGGGCGGCGGTGATGTAGCCCAATTCCACCAGCGTGTGAGTGATCTGAATCGGGTAACGGTCGGTGATCAGCAAATGGCCTTTTTTCGGCTGCAACGGCAAGTCGGGGCACAATTCCCGGGCGTAGATCCCGCTGGCGAGGACAACGGCGGTGGCTTTGAGCTGTTCGCCACCTTCCAGTTGCACTTGATTGCCACGCACTTCAATCACCTTGGCGGTGCGCTGTGTCACGCGCTTGGGCTGGCGTTGCAACAGCCAGCGCGCGGCATTGGGGGCGTAGAGAATGCAGTCGCCCGTCACTCTCAAGCCGCCAAACAAACCTGGGCGCAGCGAGGGTTCCGCAGCAGCCATGGCGGCAGGGCTCAATAATTCACAGGCCACACCGTAGTCGCGCAACACCAATTGCTTGCGCTGCGCTTCGGCCATTTCCGCTTCGTTGCAGGCCAGCCACAGCGTGCCGTTGTTGCGCATGGCGCAGTCCTCCGGCATCTGTTTGGCCAGTTCACGCCACAGGCGTACCGAATATTCGCCCAGGGCCAACTCGGCCGGATTGTCGTCCAGCACCACCAGATGGCCCATGCCGGCTGCGGTGGCAGCGGGGCGCTGGCAATCGAGCACCAACACCTCAAGGCCGCGACTTGCCAGCTCATCGGCACAGGCCGCACCGATGATGCCGCCGCCGATGATGATCACGTCAGCGGCCTGGCCCTTGATCACGGACGAATGCCCCAGGCGAACGGGTCGTCGGCATCCAGCAATAAAGTGGCTTCGGCGCTGATGTAGGCGCGGCCGCGAATGGTCGGCACGATACGGTCGCCGATCTGCCGTTCGCCGCCTTGCCACTCAAAACTGCCGTCGAAGCGGCTGCCGATGACGCTGGCCTGATCCCAGATTTCACCCGGTTGCAGTTTGCCGTCTGCCGCCAGGCACGCCAGTTTGGCGCTGGTGCCGGTGCCGCACGGTGAGCGGTCGTAGGCTTTGCCGGGGCACAGTACGAAGTTGCGGCTGTCGGCTAGATCGTCGCCTGCGAACAGCTCGATGTGGTCGATCACGCCGCCGTCTTCGCCACGAATGCCCTGGCTTTCCAGCGCCTGACGCACCGCCCAGGTGTATGCGGTGAGGGCGTCCAGATTGTCGTTGCTCACGCTCAGCCCATGCTCGGAAATCAGGAAAAACCAGTTGCCACCCCAGGCGATGTCGCCGCTGACGCTGCCTATTCCCGGCACCTCCAGCGAGAAGTTTTTACGATAGCGATACGACGGCACGTTCTGCACGCTCACCGAACCGTCTTCGTGCAGCAGCGCTTCAACGGTGCCCACCGGAGTTTCGATGCGGTGCACGCCGGGGCCGATCTTGCCCAGATGGGCGAGCGACACGATCAAGCCGATGGTGCCGTGGCCGCACATGCCCAGATATCCGCTGTTGTTGAAAAAGATCACGCCAGCCGCGGCAGTCGGGTCCACCGGTTCGCACAGCAGTGCGCCCACCAGCACGTCGCTGCCACGGGGTTCGAGCACGGTGGTGGCGCGCCACTCATCAAACTCGTCGGCCAATAATTGGCGGCGTTCAGCCATGCTGCCGTTGCCCAGATCAGGAAAACCATCGAGCACCAATCGCGTGGGCTCGCCGCCGGTGTGGGAATCAAGAATGCGGATGCGTTTCATGGGTTCACCTGAGCTGTAGGAATCGGTCACAGATTGGCGGTTGTCGATCCTGTGGTCTTGACCGAATTCAACTCGGCCGATGACGAAATCAGCACAGTGGTCAGTCAGTCACACTTCGCTGAGGGTCGCGTTGGGCAGGTGCGCGTAGAGCGTGCGGCAAACGCCGATGATGTGATGCTCGATCAATTCAACGGCTTTCTCTACGTCCCTATCGGCACAGGCGCGCAGGATCTCGCGGTGTTCCAGATCAGCCCGCTCTTTGCCTTCATCGAAACTCATCTGCACCCGCAGGTAGCGTTCCACCTTGTCGTGGATCGAGCGGATCATATTCAGCAGGAATGGGCGTTCGGCGGCTTCGTACAAGCAGGTGTGGAATGCCCAGTTCAGCTCGGCCCAACGGCTGATATTGTCGTCGCCGATGAATTCATCGCAGATGGCATTGGCGCGAGCGATGTGCGCGGGCGTCATCTTCGGCACAGCCAAGCGAATGGCCTGGGATTCCAGCAGCACACGGACTTCAAAGATTTGCGCCAGCTCGGGTTCGGAAATCCGCGTGACCACCGCGCCTTTGTTGCGCTGGAACTGCACCAACCCCTCAGCTTCAAGACGCTTGAGGGCTTCGCGCACCGGAATTTTGCTGACGTTGAACACCCGGGCAATGTCGTCCTGGCGGATCGGCTCGTCTTCGGCGAACTGGCCGGAAATGATTGCGTCACGCAGGTGCTTGGAAATGACCTCGGACGCGGAGGGCGCAACGCCGAGGTTTGGAGCGTCTGTTATCTGGAAGGGCACGCGGGCAACTCAGGCAATGGGCGGAATGGCGAATATTGTATACGACCTCCCATTTGTTACACGCGCGGCCGAAGCTGCCCAGCGAAAAATGATCAGTGGTTCACGGTGTACGCGAGCATGGCCGACAACTGGCACAGCGGGCGGCCGCTTTGTTCCTGCCACTGATTGAACACGTCCTGCACGATGGCTTGGTCGCGCTGGCTGGTGGGTACACGGTCGACGATGTTCTGCGCGTTTAGCGCCGCGACTACATCCCAGGTCGGGATGAAGGTGTCTTTGCCGACCATGCGCAGGAAACGCGGCGACGACAGACCGCCCATTTGATTGCCGTGCTTGGCCAGATAACGCCACAGGCCAACGATGTCGCTCACCGGCCAATCGGCGATGAATGCGCCAAAACTGCCGTGGGATTCTTCGATGTCCAGAATCATCTGCGCATTGCGCGGCACGCTTTTGAGCTTGCCCAGGTGACGAATGATGCGCTTGTCCTGCATCAGGCGTTCGAGGTGGTCGGCGCCCATGAGCACGACCTTTTCCGGATCGAAGCGATAGAAGACTTCTTCGAAGGCTGGCCATTTGGAATCCACCAGACTGTGCTTGAGCCCCGCCCGAAAGACCCGCAGCGCCATGGTCGACAGGTAACGGTCGGTGCTGATGGCCTTGAGTTTTTTCGGCGTGGCGGGAGTCGGTAGATGCGCTTCGAGAGCAGCGGCGGAACCAAAACGGTTGAGACAGTATTCATTGAGCCACTTGTAGTCTTGCATGCCCTCTCCAAAAAATGTGTGCACTTCTTTATTACTGGCAAGCCCGAACCTTGTAGGAGCTGCCGAGCAGCGCGAGGCTGCGATTGCGGTGTGTCAGGCGGACCGCTATCGCAGCCTCGCGCGGCTCGGCAGCTCCTACAGGGATGGATGTGTTTCGGCCAACTTGCGGTTGTACTGATACCGCCAGCGCACATACAGCAGCGCGCTGACGAACACCGCCAGGCTGGCAAGCATTTCCAGGGCACCGAACAAAGAGCGATTGGGGTCGTAAACCGCAAGCGCCCCCTTGATGAAATACAGATTCACCGCAAAGCAGGTCCAGGAATGCCCGCGTGCGCTGCCCATCACCATGCCGGGTGTGAGTAGCAGCAGCGGCACCAGTTCAATCGAAAGAATCACCCACGGACGAGCGCCATGCAGGTCGGCGAACACCAGGTAGTAAATCGTCAATAACCCGATCAACCCGAAAAAGCACAGCAGCGCGGCGACCCGACTCCACCGAACGCGGGGTTCGAGCCATGCCAGCGCGGGCAATGCCTTGGGCTTTTTAGCCACGGGATGGGTCCAGCAACAGCGCGGTTTTCGCCAGACGTTGGCCCAGAGCGCGGCACAATGTTGTTTCATGTTGATCCAGCGGGCGCTTGCCGTCGGCGCCGGCATGGTGACTGGCGCCATACGGCGTGCCGCCGCCGCTGGTTTCGATGAGCGCGGCTTCGCTGTACGGCAGGCCGGCAACTAACATGCCGTGGTGCAACAGCGGCAGTAGCATCGACATCAGCGTGGTTTCCTGACCGCCGTGCAGGCTGGCAGTGGAGGTGAAAACGCTGGCCGGTTTGCCCACCAGCGCGCCGGTCAGCCAGAGGTTGCTGGTGCCGTCGAGAAAGTATTTCAGCGGCGCTGCCATGTTGCCGAAGCGGGTCGGACTGCCAAGGGCCAGGCCGGAGCAGTTTTTCAGGTCGTCGAGGGTGGCGTAGAGCGCGCCACTGTCCGGGATGCTCGGCGCGGTCGCTTCGCAGTCAGCGGAAATCGCCGGGACAGTGCGCGATCGCGCTTCCATGCCGCCCATCTCGATGCCACGGGCGATCTGCCGGGCCATTTCGCTGGTGGAGCCGTTGCGGCTGTAAAACAGAACCAGAATGTAGGGCGCACTCACGGCAGGATCTCCAGGACTTTTTCCGGTGGGCGGCCAATGACCGCTTTGTCGCCAGCGATCAGGATCGGGCGTTCGATCAGCTTGGGGTTGGCAGCCATCGTGGCGATCAATTGCTCATCGCTCAGGGCTTGATCGGCGAGGTTCAGCGCCTTGTATTCGTCTTCGCCGGTGCGCAGCAGTTGGCGTGGGCTGATGCCGAGCTTGCTCAGCAGATCGCGCAATTGCGCAGCGTCGGGCGGGGTTTCGAGATAGCGGACGATGGTCGGGGCCAGGCCACGGGCTTCAAGCAGTTCCAGCGCGCCACGGGATTTTGAGCAGCGCGGATTGTGATAAAGCGTGAGATCGGTCATTTGCTGGTCGCATCTTGCTTGAGGTGGCGGCTATTCTACATTCGTGACGAGAAAGGCCAACGGGTAGCGTGGATTGGTCGCACTGTCGACGGCACTTCTGGAAAAGACAGAAAAGAGAGGCGGATCATGGCAAGGCGGTTGGCAGCAGCGGTACTACTGATCGGCAGTGTATTGCTGAGCGGTTGCGGAGTGGACCTGGGCACAGATCAGAATGGCAAAAAAGTCGCCAGCGAGCGGGTCGACAAACACTGGCTGGTGGTCAATTACTGGGCCGAATGGTGTGGCCCGTGCAGGACTGAAATCCCGGAACTGAATAAACTGTCGGAGCAAATGAAGGACCAGAAAGTCAGCGTGTTCGGGGTCAACTTCGACGGCCTGCAAGGCGAGGAGCTGAAAACTGCCAGCAATGCGCTGGGTATCCAGTTCACCGTGCTGGCCCAGGACCCAGCCGAGCAGTATGACCTGCCCAAAAGCGAGGCGCTGCCGGTGACCTACATCATCGACGACAAGGGCAAGGTGCGTGAGACGCTGATGGGTGAACAGACGGCATCGGGTGTGGCGCAGAGAGTGACGCAGCTAAAAGCCAAGGGCTGACGCCGCTTTGGTGATCATGCCCACGCTCCGCGTGGGCATGCAGCTCATGACGCTCTGCGTCATTGGACGCGGAGCGTCCGGATCGGCGTTACCACGCCGAGCGTGGGAACGATCAAGGGACCTCAGCTCTCTTCCAGCCAAAACCGCAACGGTTTGCCTTCCGACGGCCACAACTGCAATTGCTCCACCGGGGAAATGTCCCAGCGCTTAACCTTGGGCAGTGCCTGGAGGAAGCGTTGCTCCTGCTCCATGACCGCCGGCGCACACAGCTTGCGGGTGCTGCCGACCGGGCCGAAGGTGATGGTTTCGCCGTCCAGCCGATAGGGCGCGAACCAGTGGTTGCAGCCGGCGTTGCCGTACGCTCGACCGTCTTTGCCTAACGTCATGGTCATGTGGCTGTTGTCCATCAGCGGACGTTCGCCGATCCATTCCAGCAGATAGCCTTTATCCCGTTGCACGCGTTCGGCGTCTGCCGCACATCCGCTCAACAGGGCCGCGCTGACCAGCGTGGCATTCATCATCAAAAAACCAAGCCGTTTCATGCCGCTTTTTTCCCGCACGCCGGGCACAAATGGTGCTCGCCCCAAACCTTCCAGCCAAGCTCCGCGATGCGTGCTTCAGCGGCAGGCTTGAGGGCTTTTTCGCCATCCTTGCCTTCGACCATGAACTCGATATCCTGGGTTTTGCCGCAGCCGTTGCAGTTGACTTTCCAGGTGTGAATAGCCAGTTCCGTGAATGCCGGACCGTTAGCCACCGCGACCCATTGGCCAGGCGGGTTGATCAGGTGACGGACTTTTTCGACGGTCAGGCGCATGTGCAGGGTTTTGCTGCCTTTGACGGTGACCAAGAGCACGTCGTCGTGCTTGATCGAACCGCCGTTGCCGGTCACTTGATAGCGACCGACGGCCAGACTGCGGCACTCGATCAGGGTGTGTTGCGGGGTGAGCATGCTGTAGCGAAAATCGTGTTCGGCCATGGGGGTCTCCAAATAGGCGCGCATGCTAACACTTTAGATGCTGCTGATTCGCTTCTGCCTGGCGCACGATTTCGGGGGCGCTGGAGATCCTGTGGGAGCGGACCCGTCCGCGAAGACTATCGCTCAGGCGCAAGGGATGTGGCAGATGTACAGGCCTCTTCGCGGACAGGTCCGCTCCCACGGTTTTGGGATATATCCCGGTAGTGGCGTCGCAGCAGAAACAATTGTGGGAGCGGACCCGTCCGCGAAGACTATCGCTCAGGCGCAAGGGATGTGGCAGATGTACAGGCCTCTTCGCGGAC
>NZ_JBSKHT010000009.1:209669-237131 GCF_057128745.1 Pseudomonas rosaeacicularis | reverse complement strand
TGTGGGAGCGGACCCGTCCGCGAAGACTATCGCTCAGGCGCAAGGGATGTGGCAGATGTACAGGCCTCTTCGCGGACAGGTCCGCTCCCACAGGTGCTCGGCACATTGCGGTTGTTACACCTGATTCTGCGGCGCACCCGCCGCCCACGCCGTGATGTTATCCAGGGTGGTTTGCGCAATCGCGCCCAGCGCTTCGCGGGTCAAAAACGCTTGGTGCGCGGTGATGATCACATTGGGAAACGTCAGCAACCGCGCCAGCACATCGTCCTGCAGCGGGAGGTCGGAGCGGTCCTCGAAAAACAGCTTGGCCTCTTCTTCATACACGTCCAGCCCCAGATACCCGAGCTGGCCGCTTTTCAGCGCTTCGATCAACGCCGGCGTATCCACCAGCGCACCACGGCCGGTGTTGATCAGCATGGCGCCTCGCTGCATATGGTTCAGGGACTGGAAATTGATCAAGTGCCGGGTCTGGTCATTGAGCGGGCAGTGCAGGCTGATGACCTGCGACTGGGCCAGCAATTCGTCCAGCGGCAGATACCGGGCGCCCAACGCTTCGACCTGAGGATTGGGAAACGGATCGTACGCCAGCAATTGGCAGCCGAATCCGCTCATGATTTTGGCGAACGTCGCGCCAATCTGCCCGGTGCCGACCACGCCTACGGTTTTGCCGACGAGGTCAAAACCGGTCAGGCCGTGCAGGCTGAAATCGCCATCGCGGGTGCGGTTATAGGCGCGGTGCAAATGCCTGTTAAGCGAGAGGATCAACGCCACCGCATGTTCGGCCACCGCATGCGGCGAATAGGCCGGAACACGCACCACCGTCAGGCCCAGACGCTGCGCGGTGCTGAGGTTGACGTGATTGAAACCCGCCGAGCGCAGCGCGATCAGCTTGGTGCCTCCAGTGGCGAGGCGTTCGAGCACCGGAGCGCTGAGGTCATCATTGATGAAGGCGCAGACCACCTCATAACCGTCGGCCAGTGCCACCGTGTCCAGGGTCAGACGCGCGGGCTGGAAATGCAGATCGACATCAGCCGCAATCCGCGCGGCGAGAAAGCTGTCCTGGTCGTAGGTCTGGCTGCTGAAAATCAGTGTGCGCATTGCAGTCATCCTTTATATGATCACGGCCCCTCTGTAGGAGCGAACGTGTTCGCGAGGCGGTGTATCTGGCCGACCGCAGTGGATGTCTCGCCAACAAGTTGGCTCCTACAGGGCATCGTATGTTCTGAGATCCTGTGGGAGCGGACCTGTCCGCGAAGACGGCGGCGTGGCCGACAAAGATTCATCGGCAGTTAGATAGCTTTCGCGGACAGGTCCGCTCCCACGGGAAATCTGTGACCCACCAAAGTTACGCATGCACCCGCGCTTCCATCGCCACGCGGATGATGGCTTTGTCCAGTTCATCCAGCGCCGTGTCGACCTCCGGGGACTCCTGCTTGAGCAGGGTTTCGCTGCGTTGGCAGGCGGCGCGCAACTGCGGCACGCCGCAATAGCGGGTCGCGCCGTGCAGGCGGTGCACGCGTTCGATCAGGGCGATGTGATCGTTGACGGTGCGCGCCGCGCGAATCGCTTCGCGGTCGGTGTCCAGGGAAGCCAGCAACATCGCTAGCATGTCGGCGGCCAGATCCGCCTTGCCGGCTGCCAGCCGCAAGCCTTCTTCGTGATCGAGCACTTGCAGATTACCGGTGCCATGAGAGATTTCCGGGTGACGTTCCGGCGCCTGATTACGCAGCGCCAACCCCGTCCATTTGAGCACCACCTGCGCCAGTTGCCGTTCACTGATCGGCTTGGTCAGGTAATCGTCCATGCCGCTTTGCAGCAGGGCGCGTTTTTCGTTGGCCATGGCGTGGGCGGTCAACGCCACGATCGGCAGCGACGTACTCTGGCGCTCGGCTTCCCAGGCGCGAATTGCCTCGGTCGCCTGGCGCCCGTCCATGCCCGGCATTTGCACGTCCATCAGCACCAGATCGAAAGCCTCGTCCTGCACCGCTTGCACGGCGGCATAACCACTGTCGACCGCCATGACCTTTGCGCCCATGTCCTCCAGCAGCGTTTGCACCAGCAACAGATTGGCCGGGTTGTCGTCCACGCAGAGCAAGCGCGGCGGGCGGCTGTTCAGCGGTTCGGGTGTTTCGTTGCGTTGCTGTTTGGGCTGGATCAACTCCGACAGACTGCGCCGCAGCTTGCGCGTGCACGCAGGTTTTGCCTGCAATTGGGTGTAGGCGTCCGGCACAGACAGTTGATACAGCGCCTGTTCGGTGGTCGGGCACAGCACCAGCACTTTGCAGCTGAGATTTTCCAGGTCCCAAATCTGCTGGCGCAACCTTTCGGGGGGCAACTCATGGGCCGTGACGCCCAGCACTGCCATGTCGATGGCGTGGGGGGTCTGGTGCACCACCGTCACGCCATTGATCAGGTTTTCTAGGTTATTGAACACCATCGGCTGCAGGCCGCAGTCTTCCAGCTGATGTTCCAGCGCCTGCCGCGCGAGGTCGTGATATTCCAGCACCGCGACCCGACGCCCCAGCAGCGGCGGGGCGGGCAGGTCTTCGATATCGTCGCGGGTCTTGGGCAGGCTCAGACTGATCCAGAATTCCGAACCTTCGCCGGGCTCGCTGTCGACGCCGATTTCGCCGCCCATCTGTTCGATCAAACGCTTGGAAATCACCAGCCCCAGCCCGGTACCACCGGGCTGGCGGGACAGTGAGTTGTCGGCTTGGCTGAACGCTTGAAACAGGGCGCGCACGTCCTGATTAGACAGGCCGATCCCGGTGTCCTGCACGCTGATGCGCAACTGCACGTGATCGATCTGATCGTCCTCGATCATCGCGCGGGCAACGATGGTGCCTTCGCGAGTGAACTTGATCGCGTTGCTCACCAGATTGGTCAGGATCTGCTTGAGGCGTAACGGATCGCCCACCAGCGACAGCGGCGTGTCGCGATACACCAGGCTCACCAGCTCCAGCTGCTTGGCGTGGGCGGCGGGGGCGAGAATGGTCAGCGTGTCTTGCAGCAGGTCGCGCAGGTTGAATGGAATGGTGTCGAGCACCAGCTTGCCTGCCTCGATTTTCGAGAAGTCGAGAATCTCGTTGATGATGCTCAACAGGCTGTCGGCAGACTTTTCGATGGTGCCCAGATAATCGTGCTGGCGCGGCGTCAGTTCGCTTTTTTGCAGCAGATGGGTAAAGCCGAGAATGCCGTTGAGCGGGGTGCGGATTTCATGGCTCATGTTGGCCAGAAATTCGGACTTGATCCGGCTCGCCTCCAGGGCCTCCTTGCGCGCCAGGTCCAGCTCTATGTTCTGGATCTCGATGGTCTCCAGGTTCTGGCGTACGTCTTCGGTGGCTTGTTCGATGCTGTGCTGCAATTCTTCCTGCGCGTTCTGCAGCGTGGCGGCCATACGGTTAATGCCCGAACCGAGCTCGTCCAGTTCATGACTGCCCATCGGCGGCAAACGCGCCTCCAGATTACCGTCCTTCAATTGGGCGACCACGTGTTTGATCTGGGTGATAGGGCCGTTGATGGTGCGGCTCATGCGCAGCGCGAGAATGGCTGTCAGGATCAGCCCGGTGATGATCAGCAGCAAACTGGCGAACAGGCTGCGATAACCACGCAATAACGTGCCGCTGTGGGAAAGCTCAAGTTCGACCCAGCCCAGCAGACGGTCAGCTTCCTGCGGCACGATGTCGCCGGTGAGGTGGCGCTGGCGTCCGAATACCGGCATCAGGTAACGGGTGGCGTCATTTTCCGAGCGTTGCAGCAGGTGGGTGGTGTTACCGATCGGCGCCTGATTGATCATGCTCGGACCTGCATGCGCCAGCACATTGCGATCCGCATCGAGCAACGACACGGCGCGCACATCGGCCTGTTCCAGTGTTTGTCCGGCAATTCGTTCAAGCAACGCTTTGTCGCCGCGCGCCATGGCGGCGGCGGACAGCGGCGCGAGGTCATTGGTGATCATCTCGCCGCGCTTGAGCAACTGGGCCTGCAACTCCGAGAGCTGCATCCAGGTGAAATAACCCCCCAGCAACGCCGCCATCAGGCACGCCGGTACGATGGTCAGCAGCAATACCCGGCTTTTGATGCCCAGTCTGTTCAGCACACGATTTCTCCAACAACCCTGGCGTACGGTTAAGCAAAAGCTGCGCCACGCAACCTGTGCATGCAGTAGTCATTGCGCAGTGTAGACAGTTGCCGGTCGGGAATCCCGGCAAATTGACCGGGCAGCGCCTTGGTTGCCCGCAGCTTGCGACCGCTTGCCTTGCTCATGCCGGTGCAATCTTGAATAATCGCCCCTTGAGAATCAGTCGCAGAAGCTAATGACTCCCGAATCCATCTATCGCCCAAGCGTACTCGCCATTGAGGACGACCCTGTGCTTGGGGCATTCGTCCACGATCAGCTGGATCGCTGCGGCTTTCGGGTCACCTGGTGCCAGAACGGCGCGGACGGCCTTGCGCATGCCCGTCGCGGAGGGTTCGATGTGGTGCTGATGGACATTCTGCTGCCGGGCATGAACGGTCTGGACATTCTCACGCACCTGCGAAGAGAGCAGACCACGCCGATCATCCTGATGTCGGCATTGGGTGCCGAGGCCGATCGCATCACCGGGTTTCGTCACGGCGCCGATGATTACCTGCCCAAGCCGTTCAGCGTGGATGAACTGCGTGTGCGCATCGAAGCGATTCTGCGGCGGGTTGCGCTGGAGCGGCGTTTTAACCCCGCAGCGTCGCCACCGCCCTCATTACCTGCGCCTTCAGCCAATCAGCTGTCGTTCGACGAAACCGCTTGCGACGTGAGTTTCGCGGGCCGCGCGGCTGAATTGACCCGCAGCGAGTACCGTTTGCTGGAAACCCTGTGGCGCAACGCCGAAGAGGTCCAGAGCAAACCCTTCCTTTATCAGCACGTGCTGCAACGCGGGTATTCGCAGCATGACCGCAGCCTGGACATGCACATCAGCCAGATCCGTCGCAAGCTCAAGGCTATCGGCTATGACGAGCAGCAGGTCAGAACGGTGTGGGGCAAAGGCTACGTGCTGACTGCCGTCAATCACGATGCGTAAGCGCTGTGGGTTGCCCGGCAGGCATTCACTGTTCTGGAAGCTGGCCGTATTGCTGGTGGGATTCTGCCTGCTGATGATCTGGCTCAGTTGGTCGTGGGGTCGTTACGTCGAAGACCAGAACGCCTACCTCTCTAAAGCCGCGCACCGGACGCTCGGCGGTTATGCCGCCGACGCCGAGCAAGCCTGGCAGGCGGGCGGGGCGCGGGGCATCGATGACTGGCTGCGGGAGATTCGTCGTCATGAGCCCGGTTGGGTGGGCGTGATCGGTCGCGATCTGCAGTCGTTGAGCAGTACGCCGATGGATGACAGGCAGTTTCAGCGCCTGACCTTCTTGCGCGGTCTGGACTGGCCCATGAGCCGGCGCCAGCAAACCGTGCCCTGGCTGAAGATCCCGTTCCCGGAGAATCCCGGCGCGGGCAGTCTGGTGATCGAGTTGCCTGAGCGCTTCAAGCCCGGACGTTATTTGGTCGTCTGGCGCGCTCTGACCAACGTCATCATTCCAGCGCTTTTTACGTTGTTGCTGTGCGTCGGGCTATATCGGCTGCTGATCCGGCCGCTCAATCAGCTGCGTGAACAGGCCAACGCCTGGCGCGCAGACCGTCTTTCCAGTCGCCTGTCGCCACAGTTGATCAAGCGCCAGGACGAACTCGGCGATCTGAACCGGGCGTTCGATCACATGGCCGAACGGCTTCACTCGACCGTGCTCATCCAGCAGCAGTTACTGCGCGACATGTCCCATGAGCTGCGCACGCCGCTGAGCCGATTGCGTGTGGCCTGCGACAGCGAGCAGGGCGTGATCGAGTTGCGTGAACGATTGAGCCGAGAGGTCGACGGCATGCAACGGCTGGTGGACGACACCTTGCAACTGGCCTGGCTGGACACTGAACGCGAGAAATTGCCGGCCGAGGACATCCAGATCGTTGCGTTGTGGGAAATGCTGGTCGAGAACGCTTGTTTCGAAAGCGGCTGGTCACCGGCGCAATTGCGCTGCGATGTGGAGTCGTCCTGCTGGGTGCGTGGGCATTTGAATACCTTGGCCCAGGCCCTGGAAAACATCCTGCGCAACGCTATTCGTCATTCCCCGTCAGACGGCATCGTGTGGCTGAGCAGTCGCCGGCAAGGCGAGCATTGGCTGCTGTGGCTGGAAGATCAGGGCGGCGGCGTGGACGAACAGGATCTGGAGCGCATCTTCGCCCCCTTCATCCGCCTCGACGGCGCCCGCCCTGGCAACGGCGGGTTCGGCCTGGGCCTGAGCATCGCCCGCAACTCGCTGCGATTACAGGGCGGCGACATGTGGGCCGAAAACCGGGAGAAGGGATTGAGGATGAACATGCGGCTGCGCGCGCAGGCGGTTTGACCCCATCACCAGGGTCCAAACACCGAACCGCTTCTGCCCGAAGGGTGTAGGAGTCCGGCTTGCCGACGATCTGCCGGGCACCGGCAGCAAAACCTGAGCGCGGGGTGTGTCAGTTGCGACCAAGGTGTCCGGATTCAGGACTGCTGCGCAGCCCATCGCCTGCAAGCAAGGCTCCTACGCCCTGCGGGCCGAATCAAAAGCGGGTGTTGCATACCGATGCGGTGTGCCCTTCGGGCCGAATCAAAAGCGACATGTTCGACGCCGGATCGCTTCTGCCCGGAGGGCGTAGGAGTCCGGCTTGCCGACGATCTGCCGGGCACCGGCAGCAAAACCTGCGCGCGGGGTGTGTCAGTTGCGACCGAGGTGCCCGGTTTCAGGCCTGCTGCGCAGCCCATCGCCTGCAAGCAAGGCTCCTACGCCCTGCGGGCAGAATCAAAAGCGGGTGTTGCATACCGATGCGGTGTTCCCTCCCTGCCAAATCAAAAGCGGCCTGTCCAACGCCGGATTGTCTCTGCCCGAAGGGCGTAGCAGTCCGGCTTGCCGACGATCTGCCGGGCACCGGCAGTAAACGCTGCGCGTGCGGTGTATCTGTCAAAGCCATATCGCATCCCAAAGCGGATAATCGCCAACGCGTTTAACTAGCCCGGCTCTTAGCGGGTTGGCAACGATGTAGCGGGCGACGTCTTTTAAATCCTCCTCACTTCGTAACGCCCGGTCGTGGTAACCCTTCTGCCAGACTTGGGACGGGGTGCCCCTTGCGCGATTAATGCTGTGTGCACTTCTGGACTTTGCTCGACGCATCAGGCTGGACAAAGATCCGCCTTGCAGTTCGACAAGCCAATGAAAGTGGTCGGGCATCACTACCCACGCCAGTGATTTGGCAGCGCCTTCCTCTTCGGCAAGCCGGAATTCATCGACCACTAAACGGCCTAGGCGCCAGTCGCAGAAAATCGGACTGCGATCGTTAACGACGGTGGTTAACAGGTAAATTTGATGGTTGCCGGAGAATCTACCCGCGCGAAGTTGACCAGAGTGTGGCGATGAATCAGGCATTCCTTTGCCCCGTTTTTAGGTTGTCGTGCAAAGGCTAGATCGGTGAGACGAAAGCTGCTGATGAACTGTTGTCCTGATATTTCGCGCAAGCCCAAGGTGCCTGGATTTAGGACTGCTGCGCAGCCCATCGCCTGCAAGCAAGGCTCCTACGCCCTTCGGGCCGAATTAAAAGCGACATGTTCGACGCCGGATCGCTTCTGCCCGGAGGGCGTAGGAGTCCGGCTTGCCGACGATCTGCCGGGCACCGGCAGCAAAACCTGCGCGTGCGGTGTATCAGAGAGACCGCGGTGCCAGATTCAGGGCCGCTGCGCAGCCCATCGCCTGCAAGCAAGGCTCCTACGCCCAGCGGGCAGAATCAAAGGCGGGTATTGCATACCGATGCGGTGTGCCCTTGGGGCCGAATTAAAAGCAGGTGTTCAATACCCATGCGATGCAACCTTCGGGCCGAATCAAAAGCCTGTGTTGCATACCGATGCGATGCGCCCTCCGGGCCGAATCAAAGCGGCATGTTAGACGCCAACGCGTTTCTGCCCGAAGGGCGTAGGAGTCAGGCTTGCCGACGATCTGCCGAGCACCGGCAGTAAACCCTGCGCGTGCGGTATTTCAGGACGGGCCTCTAATAATGGGAGGCTTATTCCATCCAGCACTATCTACCTCACTTTGCGTGATATGGGCTCGGGACGATTGCCGGTATGATAGGCGACCCCCGCAGTCTGGATTGCGAAGACGCCATGACCCTGCAGTATCAAACTATCGCCGATTGCGTCGGCAACACCCCGCTGGTGCGTCTGCAACGCATGGCTGGGAACACCTCAAATACTCTGCTGTTGAAGCTCGAAGGCAATAATCCGGCTGGCTCGGTGAAAGACCGTCCGGCGTTGTCGATGATCACCCGGGCTGAGCTGCGCGGGCAGATTCATGCCGGCGACACCCTGATCGAAGCCACTTCCGGCAACACCGGGATCGCTCTGGCGATGGCTGCGGCGATCAAGGGCTACAAGATGGTTCTGATCATGCCGGACAATTCCAGCGCCGAGCGCAAGGCGGCGATGACTGCCTATGGCGCCGAGCTGATTTTGGTGAGTAAGGAAGAGGGCATGGAAGGCGCCCGTGATCTGGCCGAGCGCATGCAGGCCGAAGGTCGCGGCAAGGTGCTCGACCAGTTCGCTAACGGTGACAATCCCGAAGCTCATTACGTCGGCACCGGCCCGGAAATCTGGCGGCAAACCGAAGGCACCATCACCCATTTCGTCAGTTCCATGGGCACCACGGGGACCATCATGGGCACCTCGCGCTACCTCAAGGAACAAAACCCCAACATTCAGATTGTCGGCTTGCAACCCATGGACGGCGCCTCGATCCCTGGCATTCGTCGCTGGCCTCAAGAATACCTGCCGAAGATTTACCAGGCCGACCGAGTCGACCGCATTCTGGATATGGCCCAGGAAGAAGCCGAAGACGTCATGCGCCGACTGGCCCGTGAAGAAGGCATCTTCTGCGGCGTCTCCTCCGGTGGCTCTGTAGCCGGCATGTTGCGTTTGTCTCAGGAAGTCGAAAATGCGGTCATGGTCGCGATCATTTGTGACCGTGGCGACCGTTACCTGTCGACCGGCGTTTACGATGCGCCCAACTGATGGCCAAGCATGAGAGAGGCCTGCGTTTCCAGCCCACTGGCGGGACCAAGGCCACGCAGGTTCCAACCGGTAAAAAGCAACGCCTGACCATCGAACGGCTGGCCAACGATGGACGCGGTATTGCGTTCCTCGAAGGTCGCACCTGGTTTGTCGCCGGCAGTCTGGCGGGGGAAGAAGTCGAAGCCCGCGTGCTCGGTGCCCACGGCAAAGTCGTCGAAGCGCGCACCGAACGTGTGTTTACTCCAAGCTCGATGCGTCGCCCCGCACCTTGCGTGCATTTCGGGCGCTGCGGCGGCTGCAGTGTTCAGCAGATGCCCCACGACGACCAACTTGCCCTGAAACAGCGCATGCTCGCCGAGCAGTTGAGCCGTGTCGCGGGTATCGAACCTGAGGAGTGGGCAGCGCCGTTGAGTGGGGCGGAATTCGCCTACCGCCGCCGCGCCCGAGTGGCTGTCCGCTGGGATGTGAAGACCAAACGCCTGGACGTAGGATTTCGCGCAGCATCGAGCCAGGACATCATCGCAATCGATGAATGCCCGGTGCTGGTACAGGCCTTGCAACCGATCATCACCGGGCTGCCCGACATGCTCCGTCGCCTGAGTGCGCCGAAAGCGTTGGGTCATGTGGAATTGTTTCAGGGCTCCGCGTTAGCGGTTTTGCTGCGGCACATGGCGCCGTTGTCTGAAAGCGATCTGGCAATCCTGCAAGCATTTTGTGACAGCCACGACGCGCAACTGTGGTTACACGGCGAGAACGGGCCGCAGCCGGTGGACCCTTCCCAGACTCTGGGTTATCGCCTGGAACCGTGGGATTTGCACCTGGCTTACCGCCCCGGAGACTTTGTGCAGGTCAACGAAGCGGTCAACACCGCCATGATTGCGCAGGCGCTGGATTGGCTGGCGCCGCGCGCAGACGAACGAGTGCTGGACTTGTTCTGCGGGCTTGGTAACTTCGCCTTGCCGCTGGCGCAAAAAGCGCGCGAAGTGGTGGCGGTCGAAGGTGTTGCGACCATGGTCGAACGTGCTGCCGAGAACGCAGTGAGCAATAATTTACACAATGTACAGTTTCATCAGGCGGATCTGTCTCAGCCGCTTAACAAGGCTGTTTGGGCGGCAGAAGGGTTCTCTGCCGTGCTGCTCGATCCGCCGCGTGACGGGGCGTTCGAGGTGGTGAGCAAGCTCAAGTCTTTAGGCGCCGAACGGTTGCTTTATGTGTCATGCAACCCGGCAACTTTGGCGCGCGACAGTGTCGAACTGATTCAACAGGGCTACCGATTAAAACGTGCCGGCATCCTCGATATGTTCCCGCAGACAGCGCATGTCGAGGCGATGGCTTTATTTGAAGCGAGTAAGTGAAGATGTCGGCTCGAGGAACTGAGCCGGGCTTCACACGGAGTCTCGTTTAATCCGACTGACCGCGCGCGTCTAGCGCTTGCTCTGCCCGGCAAGCAACGTGCGCTTTACAAGGTCAGCGACTGATGGCGCATTTCATCGCGCTGTAGGGAAGGTAAGCAACATGGTACAGGTGAGAGCACACCAGCCGATAAACACAGACGGCAGTATCAATCTCGACGCGTGGCTTGATCACGTGGTCAGCGTCGATCTGGCAGTGGATCGCCAAGCATTGAAGGAGGCCTGCGAATTCGTTCGACAGGCTGAGCAACAGGACAACGCCGCCAAGAATCTCTGGGCGGAGGGCACGTCGAGTTTTCAGACGGGCCTGGAAATCGCCGAAATCCTGGCCGATCTCAAGATGGACCAGGATTCGCTGATTGCCGGGGTCATCTATCGAAGCGTACGTGAGGGCAAGATTCCATTGCCCGACGTCAGCCAGCGCTTTGGCCCCACGGTGAGCAAGCTGATCGACGGTGTGCTGCGCATGGCGGCCATCAGTGCCAGTCTCAGCCCGCGTCAATCGCTGGTACTGGGCACTCAGGCGCAGGTCGAAAACCTGCGCAAGATGCTGGTGGCGATGGTCGACGACGTCCGCGTAGCGTTGATCAAATTGGCCGAACGGACCTGCGCGATCCGTGCAGTGAAGAATACCGACGACGAAAAACGCAATCGTGTCGCTCGGGAAGTCTTCGACATCTATGCGCCGCTGGCCCACCGGCTGGGCATCGGCCACATCAAATGGGAGCTGGAGGACCTGTCCTTCCGTTACCTGGAACCCGAACAATACAAACAGATCGCCAAGCTGCTGCACGAGCGTCGCCTCGACCGCGAGCGCTTCATCACCGATGTGATGTGCCAGCTGGAAAACGAACTGTTGGCCACCGGGGTCAAAGCTGACATCAGTGGTCGGGCCAAACACATCTATTCGATCTGGCGCAAAATGCAGCGCAAGGGTCTGGAATTCAGCCAGATCTACGACGTTCGCGCCGTGCGTGTGCTCGTCCCGGAAATGCGCGACTGCTACACCGCGTTGGGCATCGTCCACACCTTGTGGCGGCACATTCCCAAGGAGTTCGACGACTACATCGCCAACCCCAAGGAAAACGGCTATCGCTCGCTGCACACCGCCGTCATCGGGCCCGAAGGCAAGGTGCTTGAAGTGCAAATCCGCACCCACGCCATGCATGAAGAAGCCGAGCTGGGTGTCTGCGCGCACTGGCGTTACAAGGGTACCGACGTCAAGGCCAGCTCCAGCCATTACGAAGAGAAAATCTCGTGGTTGCGCCAGGTGCTGGAATGGCATGAAGAACTGGGTGACATCGGCGGTCTGGCGGAACAGTTGCGGGTCGATATCGAGCCTGACCGCGTGTACGTGTTCACCCCGGACGGTCATGCCATCGATCTGCCGAAAAACTCGACGCCGCTGGATTTTGCCTACCGCGTTCACACTGAAATCGGTCACAACTGCCGAGGCGCCAAGATCAACGGGCGCATCGTGCCGCTCAACTACAGCCTGCAGACCGGTGAGCAGGTCGAAATCATCACCAGCAAACACGGCACCCCGAGCCGCGACTGGCTGAACTCGAACCTGGGTTACATCACCACTTCTCGTGCGCGGGCGAAGATCGTTCACTGGTTCAAATTGCAGGCCCGCGATCAAAACGTCGCTGCCGGTAAAACCTTGATCGAGCGAGAGCTGACGCGGCTGGCGCTGCCCCAGGTCGATTTCGAAAAACTTGCCGAGAAGGCCAACTTCAAGCTCGCCGACGACATGTTCGCGGCGTTGGGCGCAGGCGATCTGCGTCTGGCGCAGTTGGTCAATCTGGCGCAGCAACTGGTCGAGCCCGAGCGCGGCAACGAACAGCTGGAGCTGATCCCGCGCAAAGCTACGGGCTACAAACCGGGCAAGCGCGGCGATATTCAGATTCAGGGCGTCGGCAACCTGATGACCCAAATGGCCGGTTGCTGCCAGCCGCTGCCGGGCGATGCGATTGTCGGTTACATCACTCAAGGACGCGGCGTGAGCATTCACCGTCAGGACTGCGCCTCGGTGCTACAACTGGGCGGACGCGAGCCGGAGCGGATCATTCAGGTCAGTTGGGGCCCGGTGCCGGTGCTCACCTATCCGGTGGACATCATCATCCGTGCCTACGACCGTTCCGGCCTGCTGCGCGACGTCTCGCAGATCCTGCTCAACGAGCGGATCAACGTGCTGGCGGTCAACACCCGCTCGAACAAGGAAGACAACACCGCGCTGATGTCCCTGACCATCGAAATCCCCGGGCTGGATGCGCTGGGGCGTTTGCTGGGCAGGATCTCGCAGTTGCCGAACATCATCGAGACGCGGCGTAATCGCACGCCTTGAAGACGATTTGTCGCTTGGACCGACGCCTTCGCGGACAGGTCCGTCCGCTCCCACATTTGGAATGCATTCCCCTGTGGGAGCGGACCTGTCCGCGAAGAAGCCGGGCAGATCGATGAGGCTCTTGAGCGAACAACGTAATGGAATCGCCGATGTACACACTCCAAGACCTTCTCCACCTCATGGCTCGCCTGCGCGATCCGGAATTCGGTTGCCCGTGGGACGTGAAGCAGAATTACGCGACCATCGTCCCCCACACGCTGGAAGAGGCCTACGAAGTGGCTGACGCCATCGAGCGCGGCGATTTTGATGATTTGCGCGGCGAGTTGGGCGATCTGCTGTTTCAGGTGGTGTATTACAGCCAGCTGGCCCGGGAAGAAGGGCGTTTCGAGTTCGATGGCGTGGTCGATGGCATCACGCGCAAGTTGATTCGCCGCCACCCCCATGTATTCCCCACTGGCGATCTGTACGCGCCGCTAGAAACCCCGCGCCTGAGCGAAGACCAGGTTAAACAGCGCTGGGAAGAAATCAAAGCCGAAGAACGCGCGGCCAAGGCCAGTGTTCCTGAACAGTTGTCCTTGCTGGATGATGTCCCCAATGTGCTGCCCGCTCTATCCCGTGCCGCCAAATTGCAGAAGCGCGCGGCTCAGGTAGGTTTTGACTGGCCGGATGCGTTGCCGGTGGTGGATAACGTTCGTGAAGAGCTGGACGAAGTCCTTGAGGCCATGGCTGATAACGATCGTGAGGGCATCGCCGAGGAAGTGGGCGATCTGCTGTTTGCGGCGGTCAATCTGGCCCGTCATTTGAAAGTCGATCCGGAAAACGCCTTGCGTGCCGCCAACGGCAAATTCGAGCGTCGCTTCCGTTTTATCGAACAAGCCTTGCGCGACACCCGGCGTCCCATCGAAGATTGCACCCTCGAAGAGATGGACGCGCTCTGGGGCGAAGCCAAACGTCAGGAAAAGAACACGCCCAGTTGCGGCTGAGTGGTTGCTAAAGAGAGAGAGAAAAGATGGCGGGTATTTCACTTCGCGACCAGTTGCTCAAGGCAGGTTTGGTCAACGAAAAGCAGGCCAAACAGGTCTCCAAGAACAAGCAGAAAGAGCAGCGTCTGGTGCACAAGGGCCAGGCGGTGGTCGACGACTCGCAAAAGCGCGCCGCCCAGGAAGCTGCTGCCGAGAAGGCCAAGCGTGATCAGGAACTCAATCGGCAGTTGCAGGAAAAGGCCGAACTCAAGGCCCGTACCGCCCAGGTCAAGCAGTTGATCGAAGCCACACGGTTGCCCAAGCTGACCACCGAGGACTACTACAACTTCGTTGACGACAAGAAGGTCAAGCGCCTGTCGGTCAACTCGCTGATGCGCAGCAAGCTGAGCAACGGTTCGCTGGCCATCGTTCACCATGGCGGCAGCTACGAGGTGATCCCTCGCGAGGCGGCGCTGAAGATCCAGGAGCGCGACCCACGCCGTATCGTGATGCTCAGCGAGCCGACTGAAGAAGTAGATGGCGATGATCCGTATGCGGCGTACAAGATTCCTGATGATTTGATGTGGTAGATGCAGTTTGAAACTGTGGGAGCGGACCTGTCCGCGAAGAGGGCTTTTCAGTCGATAGAGACTCGTCGAATGTACCGTTGTCTTCGCGGACAGGTCCGCTCCCACAGGTACTGCGCCAACCACGCCTTCCGGTTAAAAAACAAAACCCGCCGAGGCGGGTTTTGTTTGGGCAGCGATTCCGAAATGTCGTCTTACAGCACAGCGCGTTTCTTTTCCTGCTCTTCCAGCTCTGCTGCGTAACGCTGGGCGTCCGATTCTTGATGGAACATCCCTACCAGCTGGTCTTGTTGGCGTACATCCCAGATTTGAATGCCATCTGCAATGCTTTCATGGGAGATATGGGCGTCGTCGCGTTCACTAACAGTTACGGTCATATTGCAAACTCCTGACTCTTTGAAATCTGCGGCAGGGCGTCGCAGGCCTCTTTTATAGAATCTGGTAGCTCACTAAGTAAACGGCCGCATTCGGTAAGGGTTACTTGCTCAAACCGTAACAATCGCTGAAAGCCGCGTGCTTGGGCGTGTGCGGCGTTTTGTCGCACCTCTTTGAGCGCAATGAAGAAAGTTTCATGTTGGTTTGGGGAACAGTTTTCAGGCTTGGAACAGAGGAAACTCTGTAGGAGCCAACTTGTTGGCGAGCTAGCCCATGCGGTAATAACATGACGGGGGCTCGCTAATAAATTCGCTCCTACAGAGTGCCGGCGAACGGGAAATCGTCCAAAAAAACCCCGCTCGATGGCGGGGTTTTTGGGGATGCAGGCTAACGCAGACTCAGCTGCCCTTGACCGACTTACCGTTTACCGTGCCGTCTTGCAGCATGATGTTGTATTCCTTGCCGTCGGTTTCAACCTGTTGCAGGCGAACCAGCAGGTAGTCGTAGTCCTTGGCGAACCACATGACCGTGATGCGTTTGTTCTGCGTAGGATCACGCACGCGCTCGACCTTGATCGCATCGACCGAACCGACTTTGGTTTCGACCTTCTCGGCGCCCAGTACGCGGAAGTCGTAGGTGTCGATTTCGTCACCATCGACCACCTGATAACTCATGCTTTTCTTGCCCGCTGCCACGTCATGTTGCAGGGCGAGCTGATAAGTCGATTTATCGAAGATACCGGCGTTCAGCGGCAATTTGACCGCGTCGCTGCGGTCGGTGCCGGTGATGAACTTGGTAGGCCAGTCGAAGACTAGGTCCACGGTTTTGCTTTTGCCCAAGCCGCCACGTTCAAAATGGTAGGTCTGTGGCAGAAGCGCGTCTTTGTCGACCTTGAGAGTGCTGACTTCGGACAGGCTGGCGATCATCATCGAGGCCTTGAAGCTCAGGGTCCAGGTGCCGTTGGCGTTCTTCTCGAGACTGCGCTCGGCGGTGCCGCCACTCATGGGCAGCTGTTTCCAGTCGGCGGTGTAGCTGGCGGAGAAGGGTTGAAGGTCTGCCGCATTGACCGCAGGCATTGCGAGCAGAGCGAAAGCGAAGAGCAGAGCGCGACGCATAATATCTCCTGTCTTTGAATTAAATGGCCGAAATCAAACGGCCGCAAGCACGTGGCCGTTGGGCCCCAGTACCTGGCCGTCCAATAATGCACCTTGTTCGCCAAGACTCAATCGGCCTTCGGCGAACCAGCGTATGGCCAGTGGATAAATCTGATGTTCCTGAGCATGAACCCGTTGCGCCAACGTGGCGGGCGAGTCATCCGGCTCTACCGAAACAACAGCCTGTACGACCAAAGGCCCCCCATCGAGTTCCTCGGTCACAAAATGCACGCTGCAGCCGTGTGTAAGGTCGCCAGCTTCCAGCACTCGCTGGTGGGTATGCAAGCCTTTATACAGCGGAAGCAGGGAAGGGTGGATATTCAGCAGGCGGCCTTGATAGTGACGAACGAAGTTCGCGGACAGAATGCGCATGAAGCCGGCGAGTACTACCAGCTTGGGTTTGAAGGCGTCGATCTGTTCAATCAACGCGGCATCGAAGGCCTCGCGGCCCTCATAGCCTTTGTGATCCAGAACGCGGGTTTCGATGCCCGCCTTCTGCGCGCGTTCAAGGCCGAATGCCTCGGCGCGGTTGGAGATCACCGCGCGGATACGCGCCGGGCCGGCATCATTCTGAAAGCTGTCGATCATCGCTTGCAGGTTGCCGCCGGTACCCGACAACAGCACCACGACATCACACGTGTCGTGCATCGGCTGAGGCATCAATGAGCCTTGAGGTTTTTCAGCTCGACTTGTGCAGCGCCTGCAACAGCGGTGCCGATCTGGCCGATGACCCAAGGCTGCTCGCCGGCGTCACGCAGGGCCTTGAGGGACACTTCGACGTGTTCCTGTGCCACGCAGATGACCATGCCGACGCCGCAGTTCAGAACGCGGTGCATTTCGTGCTCGTCAACGTTGCCTTTCTCTTGCAACCAGTCGAATACAGCAGGGCGGGTCCAACTGGCCACGTCCACTACCGCTTGGGCGCCTTCAGGCAAGACGCGAGGAATGTTGTCCAGCAGACCGCCGCCAGTGATGTGGGCCATGGCTTTAACCGCGCCAGTGTCCTTGATCAGCTTGAGCAGTTGCTTGACGTAAATGCGGGTCGGCGCCATCAGCAGGTCGGTCAACGGCTTGCCGTCGAGCTGGATGGTTTCGATATCGGCACCCGAGACTTCGATGATCTTGCGGATCAACGAGTAGCCGTTGGAATGCGGGCCCGAAGACGGCAGGGCGATCAGAGCGTCGCCAGCCGCGACTTTGGTGCCGTCGATGATGTCGGCTTTTTCAACCACGCCGACGCAGAAACCTGCCAGGTCGTAGTCTTCGCCTTCGTACATGCCAGGCATTTCAGCGGTTTCGCCGCCGACCAGCGAGCAGCCGGCCAATTCGCAGCCAGCGCCGATGCCGGTCACGACTTGGGCCGCAGTGTCGACGTTCAGCTTGCCGGTGGCGTAGTAATCGAGGAAGAACAGCGGCTCTGCACCGCATACCACCAGATCGTTGACGCACATGGCGACCAGGTCGATGCCGATGGTGTCGTGTTTGTTGAGGTTCAGCGCTAGGCGCAGCTTGGTGCCGACGCCGTCAGTGCCGGAGACCAGTACAGGTTGTTTGTAACCGGCCGGGATTTCGCAGAGAGCACCGAAGCCCCCCAGGCCGCCCATCACTTCCGGGCGTTTGGTGCGCTTGGCGACGCTCTTGATGCGTTCGACCAATGCTTCACCGGCGTCGATGTCTACACCGGCGTCTTTGTAGCTCAGGGAGGGTTGCTTGCTCATGATCCAGGCCTTTAGGGGGGATTCGGGATATCGACCGGGGCGGGTACGGCTCGTGGCCGTTGTCACAGCCGGTCTGCGAAGGCGCGCGATTTTATCAGGCTTGGGCGCAAGCGGCCATCCTTGGGCCGACGGGCAGGGCATCATGAAGAAAAAATAACGGTCTTTTGCGACGCCGATCCGTTCGTCGACAGCTATATAAGGTGTAACTTCGTCGCCACAGGGAGCGATTCAGACGCCGGTGCGGTCTGAATCTCGCCAATCATTTTCACGCAGCTGTTTATAAGGCTGTTTGCTCTACGGGAATTCTTCATGCCTCTAACCCCTGTCATGCGTCTGACAAGCTGCCTGCTCGCAGGCTGCCTGTCATTGATCAGTCTGCCAAGTTTCGCCGAAACGGTGAACAATCTGTATCAGGTCCGCGAACCCGTCAGCGGACAAACCCCCGATGAAAAGACCCGTGCCACTCAGGCTGCGCTGGAAACCCTGGTGATCCGCCTGACCGGCGACGCCAAGGCCGCGCAAGGTTCAGGCCTGGCCGCCGTGCGCACTGATCCGCAGCAAATCATCAGTCAGTACGGTTACGAAGCTGGTCCGCCGGAGTCGCTGCTGGTGGATTTCGACCCTGTGAGCACCGACCGCACGTTGCGCGGTGCTGGCCTGTCGTTGTGGGGCAGCAATCGCCCGGTGATTTTGGCCTGGTGGTTGAACGACACCACTGACGGCTCAAACTTGGTGGGCGATGGTCAAGGCTCGGCCGAACCCTTACGCCGCGCCGCTCAGCACCGTGGTCTGCCGTTGCGATTGCCGTTGGCGGACCTGGGCGAACAAAGCATGGGCGACGCCAAAGCGCTGGAAAGCAACGACGTCGGGCCACTGAAGACGGCCTCTGAACGCTACGGCTCTGACGCGATTCTGGCGGTGCACGCTGTCGAAAACGCGGGCCAATGGCAGGGCAAATGGCACCTGTGGCTTGGCGACCAACGCGAGCAGGGCACTGCGACTGGCACCAGCTCCGACACTTTGGCCGATGCCGTGCTCCTGGCAGTGAGTCAGCGACTTGCGCCAAAGTTCGTGGTCAAGCCGGGCGCTTCCTCCAGCATGGCCCTTGAGGTTCAGGGCATGACCCTTGAGCGTTACGCGCAGCTGGCGCGTTTGCTGGAACCTTTCGGTGGGCGCTTGAAGTCGGTCACTGGCGATCATGTGGTGTTTGACGTGTCCGGCAGTCCTGATCAAATCCGTTCGCAGCTGTCGCTGGTCAAATTGCAGGAAGTCCCTGCCGGGGAAGTCACGCCAGTAGCGCCGGCACCGGTTACGCCGGATCAGCCTGCCATACCAGGCGCTGCGCCGACGATTCAACCTGTTTCAACCCCGCAACTGCACTTTCGCTGGTAGCGGTGTTCATAACGACGTTGTAAAACAGGGCATTCATTTTTGGCCACGCATTACGTGGCGGTAGGGGCGGTAATGACTGATACGCGTCGTTGGTTCTGGATCGGTGGGGTTGTCCTGCTGTGTCTGTTCATATATTTGCTGCACTCGATCCTGACGCCGTTTCTGGTGGCGCTGTTGCTGGCGTACATGGGCGACCCGCTGGCGGACCGTCTGGAGAAGCTCGGCCTGTCGCGCACGCTCAGTGTGGTGTCGGTGTTCGTGGTGTTCACGCTGATCATGATGGGCCTGTTGCTGGTGCTGGTGCCGATGCTCGCCAAGCAGCTGTATCGCTTGTACGAGCTGGCACCGCAGATTCTCGACTGGCTGCAACACACCGCGCTGCCGTGGACTCAGGCCAAACTGGGGCTGGCGGACGGTTTCTGGAAGTTCGACAAGGTCAAGGCTGCAATCTCCGAGCACATGGGCCAGACCGGCGACATCGTTGGCATCGTGTTGGCGCAGGCCACCACTTCGACGCTGGCGCTGATCGGCTGGCTGACCAACCTGGTGCTGATCCCGGTGGTGTGCTTCTACCTGCTGCGCGATTGGGACGTGATGATGGCCAAGGTGCGCAGCCTGCTGCCGCGTCACCGTGAGAGCAAAATCGTCGCGCTGGCGGGTGAATGCCACGAAGTACTCGGCGCGTTCATCCGCGGTCAGTTGCTGGTGATGGTGGCGCTTGGCGTTATCTATGCCGCTGGCCTGATGTTGGTGGGTCTTGAACTGGGGCTGCTCATTGGTGTGATCGCTGGGTTGGCCGCAATCGTCCCCTACATGGGCTTTGTGATCGGCATCGGCGCTGCGATCATCGCTGGCTTCTTCCAGTTCGGCGGCGACTTGTATCCGATGCTCGGAATCGTCGCGGTGTTCATGGTGGGCCAGGCGCTCGAAGGCATGGTCCTGACGCCCTTGCTGGTAGGGGACCGGATTGGTTTGCACCCTGTGGCGGTGATCTTCGCCATTCTGGCGGGGGGCGAATTATTCGGCTTCACCGGGATTCTGCTGGCGCTGCCGGTGGCGGCGGTGATCATGGTGCTGGTGCGCCATATCCATGATGTCTACAAGGATTCGGATATCTATGGCGGCTCGGAGGATCTGAAGCTGTAGCAGATTGATCCTGTAGGAGAGAGAAACGGCGTCTGGCGCATTTAGCGGCAGGCGCCTTTTTTATGGCCGTTACTGCGCCCTGAAACCAAGGCCTGCGGGACAGCTCACGCAACTCTTTGATTTTGCAGGCGGTCCGTCGCATTGTGCGGTCCGCCTCACGGGTATAAACTTTGCACACTTTTCACAGAGGCCCCTTGGCGGCTATTTTTCAGCCGTTCAGCCAGCATGAAACCAATTCAGCTGCCCTTGAGTGTGCGTCTGCGTGATGACGCCACCTTCGTCAATTACTATCCAGGCGCCAATGCCGCAGCACTCGGCTATGTCGAGCGGCTGTGCGAAGCCGACGCCGGGTGGACGGAGAGCCTGATTTATCTGTGGGGCAAGCATGGGGTAGGGCGCACGCATTTGTTGCAGGCCGCTTGCTTGCGTTTCGAGCAATTGGGCGAGCCGGCGGTCTATCTGCCGCTGGCCGAGCTCCTCGACGAAGGCGTCCAGCTGTTCGATCATCTTGAGCAGTACGAGCTGGTGTGCCTGGATGACATTCAGGCCATCGTTGGCAAGCCCGAGTGGGAAGAAGCGCTGTTCCACCTGTTCAATCGCCTGCGCGACAGTGGCCGTCGCTTGTTGATCGCGGCGTCATGTTCTCCGCGCGAGCTGCCGGTGAAGCTGGCGGATCTGAAATCCCGCCTGACCATGGCGCTGGTGTTCCAGATGCGCCTGCTGTCCGACGAAGAAAAGCTGCGCGCCCTTCAGTTGCGTGCTTCGCGTCGGGGCTTGCACCTGACGGACGAAGTCGGCCATTTCATCCTGACCCGCGGCACTCGCAGCATGAGTGCGCTGTTCGATTTACTGGAACAGCTCGACCAGGCTTCGTTGCAGGCTCAGCGCAAGCTGACCATTCCCTTCCTGAAAGAGACCCTCGGCTGGTGATTACCAGCATCGACCCGGCGCTGGTGCTGCAGACGGCGGCAGCGTTGCGTCACGCCAAGCGAATTCTGATCATCACCGGTGCCGGGCTTTCGGCCGATTCGGGACTGCCGACCTATCGCGGAGTCGGCGGGCTTTACAACGGGCGCACTGACGATGGATTGCCTATTGAAGTGGCGCTTTCCGGGCCAATGCTGCGCCGCGACCCCGCGCTGTGCTGGAAATATATTGCCCAATTAGGCAGCGCTTGCCTTGGCGGACAGCCCAATGAGGCGCACTACGCGATTGCCCAACTGCAGCGCAACAAGCCCGATTGCTGGGTGCTGACGCAAAATGTCGACGGCTACCATCGCGCTGCAGGAAGCCCGCCTGAGCGTCTGATCGAAATTCACGGTCAACTTGCGCCGCTCTACTGTCAGTCCTGTGGCGCTATCGATCCGCATCTGAGCGAGCATCTGCAACGGCCATTGCCGCCTTTGTGCGCGAAATGCCACGGTGTTCTGCGCCCTCCCGTGGTGTTATTCGAAGAGATGCTGCCGGAACTGGCACTGAATGTGCTGTATGAGGAAATGGCAAAAGGCTTCGATGCAGTTATAAGCATTGGCACAACTGCCAGCTTTCCGTATATTCACGAGCCGATGCTGCGCACGAGGGTATCTGGAGGCTTTACCGCCGAGATTAATCCCTCGCAAACCGATCATTCTGCGCAGATGGACGTGTTCCTGAAATGCAGGGCCTTAGATGTGATGGCGGACCTCGTAAGTCACATTTGATTCGATTGAATTTGCAAATGAGGATGATAGAAGGCATAGTCTCGGCTTCTTTACACATTCGCCACGGTCGTGCCCATGCTGAATCGCTTAGCACCCCTCGTGCCTCTCGCACTTGTCACCCTCTTGTTCGGTTGCGCGGCTCAGATGCCAGCATCGCAACAACAGGTTCAACACCCGAATCTTCAAAATTCTATTACCGCGCAGTCTGCCGCTCAACGAGCTGATTACGCCTCGGTGCTGCAAGACGAAATCGCCACCGAAGATGAGCTGGCACAGTTTGCCGACAGCAAGCCGTACCAGCTGCCAGCCCTGGCAGACAGCATCCTGGAACGTGGCAAGTCTCTGATCGGTACGCGCTACCGTTTCGGCGGCACCTCGACTTCCTCGGGCTTTGATTGCAGCGGCTTCATCGGTTATCTCTTTCGCGAAGAAGCCGGCATGAGCCTTCCGCGTTCCACGCGTGAAATGATCAACGTCGACGCTCCCCTGGTTAAACGCAACGACCTCAAGCCGGGCGATCTGCTGTTCTTCAGCACCGCAGGCCGTGGTCGCGTCAGCCACGCCGGCATCTATCTGGGTGATGATCAGTTCATCCACTCCAGCAGCCGTCGCAGTGGTGGTGTTCGCGTAGACAGCCTGGACGACGCCTACTGGGCCAAGACTTTCATCGAAGCCAAGCGCGCGCTGGCCATGGCACCTTCCCAGGTTGCCGAGACCACGACCGCGATGAGCTCGACTACACTCAAGCGCCAACACCGCTGATACCGGGCGTACACATCGGGAAATCCCTTGGTGTGCGCACATCCGGCCCCTGATTCCTAGGGGCTCAAGCCGCATCCTGTTGCAGGTTGTTGTGTTTATGACGTTACCGGTTCGCCTGATTGTCGTGTCACTGGCTCTGTTGCTGGCCGCATGTGCCAGCCCTCCGCCGCCAGCTCCGAAACGGGTTGCTCCCAAGCCCGTTGTCTCCGCTCCTTCTGACTTTTCCTCGCCGCTTGCTGATGACGTGCTGGTCCGTGCTATCGGATTGGTGGGTACGCCTTATCGTTGGGGCGGCAACACGCCGGATTCAGGATTTGATTGCAGTGGCTTGATCGGCTACGTCTATCGCGACGCGGCGGGTATCAGCTTGCCGCGTTCTACACGGGACATGATCACCCTGCGCGGTCCGGACATTAATCGCAGCCAGTTGCAGACGGGTGATCTGGTGTTCTTCGCCACCGGCGGCGGCTCGAATGTCAGCCACGCGGGGATTTACGTCGGGGAAGGGCGCTTCGTGCATGCACCCGCAACAGGTGGCACGGTCAAGCTGGACAGTCTGGACAAACCTTATTGGCAGAAAGCCTGGCTCAATGCCAAGCGCGTGATCCAGCCTTCGAGCCTGGCGCGGCAGTAACATGTTGAATGTGTTGGTATGGGAGGGAGCTTGCTCGCGATTGCAAGTTGTCAGTTAGCACATTCGACACTGACGTGCCCCATCGCGAGCAATCTCCCCTCCCACAAATTTACCGGCGAATCATTTTGCTGCGTTAGAAGCCTGCGCAGTCTTCGCTGCGGTCACCCGCCAGATCTTGTTGCCTACATCATCGGCGACCAACAACCCACCGTTATTGTCATTGATCACGCCCACCGGCCTGCCTTGCGCTTTTTCGTCCGAATTCAGGAAGCCCGTCAATAGGTCAACCGGTGTGCCGCTTGGCTTGCCGTCTTTGAACGGCACAAACAGCACTTTGTAGCCGCTGTGCGGTTTGCGGTTCCACGAACCGTGCTGACCAATGAACAGCCCTTCAGTAAACGGTGCAGGTAAGGTTTTGCCATCAGCGAAGGTAAGGCCCAGTGACGCGGTATGCGGACCCACTGCGAAATCAGGCGGTATGGCTTTTGCCACCAGATCAGGATTCTGCGGTGTCACGCGCACGTCCACATGCTGGCCGTAGTAGCTGAACGGCCAGCCGTAGAAGGCTCCGTCCTTTACCGAAGTCACGTAATCAGGCACCAGATCGCTGCCGATTTCGTCACGCTCGTTGACCGCTGTCCACAGCGCGCCAGTGTGGGGTTCCCAATCCATGCCGTTGGGGTTGCGCAGCCCGGACGCGAAAATCCGATGCGAGCCGGTCGCCGGATCGACTTCCCAGATGGCCGCGCGGCCTTCTTCCTTGTCCAGACCGTTTTCAGCCACGTTGCTGTTTGAGCCGACGGTCACGTACAGCTTTTTCCCGTCCTTGCTGGCGATAACGTTCTTGGTCCAGTGGTGGTTGAGCGTGCCGCCGGGCAGATCCACTACTTTGGTCGGCTGGCCGCTGATGGAGGTTTGGCCGGTTTCATAGTTGAAGCTGATCAGTCGATCGGTGTCGGCGACGTAGAACTTGTTACCCACCAGCGCCATGCCAAACGGCGAATTGAGATTTTGCAGGAATACCGTACGCGTTTCAGCCACGCCGTCGTGATCCTTATCGCGGAGCAGGGTGATGCGGTTCGGGCTAGGGACACCTGCGCCAGCGCGCCCCATGACTTTCTCCATCACCCAGCCGCGAATCCCTTTGCCGTCATCGGGTTTGGGCGGCGAATTGGTTTCAGCCACCAAAACGTCGCCGTTGGGCAGCACGTAGAGCCAGCGTGGGTGATCTAGATTTTCGGCGAAAGCGGCAACCTGCGTGCCTGGTGCGGCAGTCGGTTTGGCGCCGTTGGCCCAGCCGATGGCGGGCGCGATGTTCACGGTGGGGATCAACGTCTTGTTGGGCTCGGGCAATTTGGGAGAGGTCCCCATGCCGTCACTGACTTGCAGCTTCGATGACTCGCCGCAGGCCGCGAGCCCCCCGGCAACCAATATCATCAAGACAACCTGAGGTCTGAGCTTGAACATTGTCGATCTCCATTTCGTAGGCAATTAGTATTTTTATGTAACTAGGTAGAGGCACTTGAGCCTTCTTAGGTTCAACCCCCAACACGGATCAGCCCCGAGTGCTGATGGGGCGCCGCATTGATTGACGCTCAAACCTCAACCCTCTACCCTTCGCCACTTGTTTCAGGTGCCCTTCGAGTCAGTATCGACAGGGTGAAACAGGGAAGCCGGTGAGACCGCCCAGCGTTCGATCCCGGCGCTGCCTCCGCAACGGTAAATGAGAAAAGCCACGCACAATGCCACTGTGTTCTTTGAGCATGGGAAGGCGCGCGGCCCGATGGTTCGCTCATGAGTCCGGAGACCGGCCTGATCCAATCCCACAGCATCACGGAGGGCGATGCTCTGCGCCGCGGCCTGCTTAATGGCGCCGCGTTGCCAGTGCTTGCTCGTGCTTTCCGTCTGCGCCTACTTGCCCTCAAGCGGAGAGCTGAGATGAGCGAAACCCCCGAACGCGACGAACGTCACCTTGCGCGCATGCTGCGCAAAAAGGCCGTGATGGACGAACGCATTGCCAGCGCCCCCAACGAATGCGGCCTGTTGCTGGTACTGACTGGCAACGGCAAAGGCAAAAGCAGTTCGGCTTTTGGCATGCTCGCCCGCGCCATGGGCCACGGCATGCAGTGCGGCGTGGTGCAGTTCATCAAGGGCCGCAACAGCACCGGCGAAGAACTGTTCTTCCGCCGCTTCCCCGAACAAGTGCGCTACCACGTCATGGGCGAGGGATTCACTTGGGAAACCCAGGACCGCCAGCGTGATATCGCCGCTGCCGAATCCGCCTGGGGCGTGACCCAAGACATGCTCCGAGACCCGAGTATCGGGCTGGTAATCCTCGATGAACTCAACATCGCCCTCAAACACGGCTATCTGGATTTTGAGCAGGTACTCGCCGACCTGCAGGCGCGTCCGCCGATGCAGCATGTGGTCGTGACCGGCCGTGGCGCCAAGCAGGAATTGATCGATCTGTCCGACACCGTTTCGGACATTGCCGTGGTGAAACACGCGTTCCAGTCCGGCATTCGGGCGCAAAAGGGTATTGAACTGTGAGTGACCGTTCATGAGTCAGGCCAGGCAATGCCCTGCCGTGTTGATCGCCGCCCCGGCGTCCGGTCAGGGCAAGACCACCGTGACAGCGGCCCTGGCGCGGTTGCATCGCAATCAAGGGCGCAAGGTCCGGGTGTTCAAGTGCGGCCCCGATTTTCTCGACCCCATGATCCTCGAACGCGCCAGCGGCAACCCGGTTTACCAGTTGGACATGTGGATGGTGGGCGAGGACGAAAGCCGACGCCTGTTGTGGGAAGCCGCCGCTGACGCTGACCTGATTCTGATCGAAGGTGTGATGGGCTTGTTCGACGGCACCCCGTCCAGCGCTGACCTGGCCCGACGTTTCGGCGTGCCGGTGCTGGGTGTGATCGACGGCACTGCGATGGCCCAGACGTTTGGCGCGCTGGCGTTGGGGCTGGCGCGTTATCAGCCGGACCTGCCGTTTGCCGGTGTGCTCGCTAACCGGGTCGGGACCGTGCGTCACGCGCAGTTGCTGGAGGGCAGTCTCACCGAAGGCCTGCGATGGTATGGCGCGCTGTCCCGGGAAACCGGGATCGAACTGCCAAGCCGGCATCTTGGACTGGTGCAAGCCAGCGAGCTGAATGATCTGGACGTGCGTCTTGATGCTGCGGCCAATGCGCTCGCCAGCACCTGCGAAGTCGCCCTGCCGCCTGCTGTGATGTTCGATGCGCCGGACTTCATCCCCGCCGAGCCGCTGCTCGCGGGCGTGCGTATCGCCATCGCCTATGACGAGGCTTTTGCCTTCATCTATGGAGCCAGTCTCGATCTTCTGCGAGCGATGGGCGCCGAGCTCTCGTTTTTCTCGCCCATCCGCGATCAGCACATTCCGGAGGCTGACAGCCTTTATCTTCCAGGCGGTTACCCGGAATTGCACCACGTTGCGCTGGGGGAAAACAAACCCATGCTTGATGCGATCCGTCAGCACCACGCCGACGGCAAGCCTTTGTTGGCCGAATGCGGCGGGATGCTTTATTTGCTCGATGCCCTGACCGATGTCGACGGTCAGCGCGCCGAATTGGTCGGGCTGCTCAGCGGCGAAGCGGTGATGCAAAAGCGCTTGGCGGCGCTGGCCCTGCAAAACGTCGATCTGCCCGAAGGCACATTGCGCGGCCACACGTATCACCATTCGCTGACCGGCACCGAGCTGCAACCCATCGCCCGAGGTGTCAGCCCCAATGGCGGGCGCGGCGCGGAAGCGGTATATCGCGACGGCCGAATGACGGCTTCTTACGTGCACTTCTATTTCCCCTCCAACCCCCAAGCGGTGGCGGCGCTGTTTTTGCCATGACCCATTCAGGCACCAACACACTACCCGTGGGAGCGGACCTGTCCGCGAAGACTCAATCACAGGCGCTAGAGTTGTGTTGGGTTAACTGGCCTCTTCGCGGACAGGTCCGCTCCCACGGGGATTTTCGCCAAAAGGTGATTTCCCGGTGGCGAGTCGGGTTACATCCGCCCCAATTCCTGAGTGGCGGCGTTGTTATTGCCATGAGTGATCCGAGCTGCGACCCAACACCTGTGGGAGCGGACCTGTCCGCGAAGACTCAGTCACAGGCGCAACCAATGCATCGGATTCACAGGCCTCTTCGCGGACAGGTCCGCTC
>NZ_JBSKHT010000009.1:139432-209659 GCF_057128745.1 Pseudomonas rosaeacicularis | reverse complement strand
GACCTGTCCGCGAAGACTCAGTCACAGGCGCAACCAATGCATCGGATTCACAGGCCTCTTCGCGGACAGGTCCGCTCCCACAAGAGCGTGTGCACACAGGCCATCGTGTGGTGGAAGTCATGACCGACCAATCCTTCAGCCCCGACGAGCGCGCAGCGGTGTATCGCGCCATCGCCGAACGGCGCGACATGCGTCACTTCAGCGGCGGCACCGTTGCGCCGGAGTTGCTGGCGCGTTTGCTCGAAGCCGCGCATCACGCGCCCAGCGTGGGGTTGATGCAGCCGTGGCGCTTCATTCGGGTCAGCGACGGTCAATTGCGCGAACGGATTCAGGCGCAAGTTGAAGAAGAGCGCATTCGCACCGCCGAGGCGCTGGGCGAGCGTGCGGACGATTTCATGAAGCTCAAGGTCGAAGGCATCAACGATTGCGCCGAAGTGCTGGTGGCCGCGTTGATGGACGACCGTGAGAAACACATCTTTGGCCGGCGCACGCTGCCGGAAATGGACTTGGCCTCATTGTCCTGCGCAATCCAGAACATGTGGCTCGCCGCACGCGCCGAAGGGCTGGGCATGGGCTGGGTCTCGCTGTTCGACCCACAAGCCCTGGCCGACCTGCTCGGTATGCCGGCCGGCGCCAAGCCACTGGCGATTCTGTGTCTGGGGCCGGTCGGCGAATTTTATCCACAGCCGATGCTGGTGATGGAGGGCTGGGCGCAGCCGCGTCCACTCGACGATCTGGTTTATGAAAATACCTGGGGAGTGCATCCATGAGCGTGGCGTTATTGAGCGTCGCCGGGGTGGCGCTGGATGCGCTGCTCGGTGAGCCAAAACGGAACCACCCGTTGGTGGCGTTCGGCGGTTTTGCCGAGCGCATTGAGCGGCGCTTCAACTCCGGTGGGCGCGGTTGGCGCAGTCATGGCGTCACCGCGTGGTTCATCGCAGTCATTCCGCTCACGATCGTGGCGACAGTCCTGAGCTGGCTGCCCTACATCGGCTGGCTGTTCGAGATCGCGGCTTTGTATTGCGCGCTGGGCCTGCGCAGCCTTGGCGAACACGTCGATCCGGTGGCTCGGGCGCTGCGTGCTGATGACCTGGACGAAGCGCGGCGCCGGGTTGGCTATCTGGTCAGTCGCCAGACCAGCGAACTCGACAGCACCGAAGTCGCCCGTGCGGCCACCGAGTCGGTACTTGAGAACGGCAGCGATGCAGTATTCGCCGCCATCTTCTGGTTCGTATTGTTCGGCGCGCCGGGCGTGGTGCTGTACCGGTTGAGCAATACCCTGGACGCCATGTGGGGTTATCGCAACGCGCGCTTCGAGCGCTTCGGCTGGGCGGCAGCGAAGATTGACGATCTGCTTAACTACATTCCTGCGCGGTTGGTGGCACTGACCTACGCGCTGCTGGGCAAAACCCGACTTGCCTTACGCTGCTGGCGCACCCAAGCGCCGAAGTGGGACAGCCCCAACGCTGGCCCGGTCATGGCGGCGGGTGCTGGCGCATTGGGTGTTGAACTGGGCGGGGCGGCGATCTACCACGGCGAGCTGCATCAAAGGCCGCAACTGGGAGAGGGCGCGCCTGCCGATGCCGACTCCATTGATCGCGGCTGGCAACTGGTGCAGCGTGGCGTCTGGCTCTGGCTATTGATCCTGTGCGTGGGGACTGAATTCTATGCTTGAACACGGCGGGCGTTTGCGCGGGGCAGTAGCCCATTATGGGATCGCCGAAGCGGACTGGCTCGACCTGTCCAGCGGCATCTCCCCATGGCCGTGGCCCATTCCCGAGATTCCCCCTTCAGCCTGGGCGCGACTGCCCGAAACCGACGACGGTCTGGAACTGGCCGCCTGCGATTATTACGGCGCCCCCCACGCGTTGCCGGTGGCCGGTTCGCAAGCGGCGATCCAGGCGTTGCCGCGTCTGCGCCAGGCCGGCAAGGTCGGCGTGCTGTCACCGTGCTATGCCGAACACGCCGAGGCGTGGCGCAGCGGCGGGTTTCTGGTGCGCGAGGTGCTTGAGCACGAAGTCGAGCGCTTCATCGACACCCTCGACGTGCTGGTGGTGGTCAACCCGAACAATCCCACCGGCCTGAGCCTGACCCAAAAACGCTTGCTGGACTGGCATGCCCGGCTTGCCGCGCGCGGCGGCTGGCTGGTGGTGGACGAAGCGTTCATGGACAACACACCGAGCTTAAGCCTTGCTAGCAAGTCAAATCGGGTCGGGCTGATCGTCCTGCGTTCGTTCGGCAAGTTCTTTGGTCTGGCAGGCGTGCGCCTGGGTTTTGTGCTCGCCGAAGAGCGTTTTCTCAAAGTGTTGGGCAAACATATCGGACCCTGGACAGTGAATGGTCCTACGCGGGTATTGGCGCAAGTTTGCCTCAACGACCGCGAAGGCCAGCGCTTGCAGCGCGAACGCACGGGGCAGGCCAGTGAGCGGCTCTCCGCTCTGCTGACCCAGTACGGTTTTGCCCCGCTGGGCGGTTGCGCGTTGTTTCAATGGCTGATCACGCCTCAGGCGTTAGCGCTTTACGAGTTCTGCGCCCGACGCGGCATTTTGCTGCGCTTGTTCCAGAACAACGGGCCGCACAACAGCAGCCTGCGTTTTGGTCTGCCCCGTGACGACGCCGACTGGAAGCGCCTCGAAACAGCGCTTCAAGCCTTTTCGAAGGACGCCCAATGACCAGCAAAACCCTCATGATTCAGGGCACCACCTCCGATGCCGGCAAGAGCACGCTGGTGACGGCGCTGTGCCGATGGCTGACCCGCCAGGGCGTGAGCACGGTGCCGTTCAAGCCGCAAAACATGGCGCTCAACAGTGCCGTGACCGCAGACGGTGGCGAAATTGGCCGAGCGCAGGCGGTGCAGGCCCAAGCCTGTGGCCTGGCGCCGCACACAGACATGAACCCGGTGTTGCTCAAACCCAACAGCGACACCGGTTCTCAAGTGATCATTCATGGCCGCGCTGTGACCACCATGAATGCCGTGGCGTATCACGACTACAAAGTCATCGCGATGCAGGCCGTGCTCGAATCGCACCAACGGCTGAGCGAAGCTTATTCAGTGGTCATGGTCGAGGGCGCAGGCTCGCCGGCCGAGATCAATCTGCGTGCCGGCGACATCGCCAACATGGGCTTTGCCGAAGCGGTGGATTGCCCGGTACTGCTGGTGGCCGACATCAATCGCGGCGGGGTCTTCGCGCATCTGGTCGGGACACTGGAATTGCTTTCACCCAGCGAACAGGCGCGGGTCAAAGGCTTCGTCATCAACCGTTTTCGCGGCGACATCGCCCTGCTGCAGCCAGGATTGGACTGGCTCGAACAGCGCACCGGCAAACCGGTGGTCGGCGTGCTGCCCTATGTGATGGACCTGCACCTTGAGGCCGAAGACGGACTTGATCAGCGCCAGACCGACAAGGTCGAGCGCGTGCTCAACGTCATCGTTCCGGTGCTGCCGCGCATCAGCAACCACACCGATTTCGATCCGCTACGCCTGCACCCACAGGTCAATCTGCAATTCGTCGGGCCTGGTCAGGCGATCCCCGCTGCGGATCTGATCATCCTGCCGGGATCAAAAAGCGTGCGCGGCGACCTCGCGTTCATGCGCAAGCATGGCTGGGACAGCGCCATTGAGCGTCACCTGCGCTACGGGGGCAAGGTGATAGGGATTTGCGGCGGTTTGCAAATGCTCGGCACGCAGCTGCACGATCCGTTGGGGCTGGAGGGCGATGCCGGTTCGAGCCCGGGTTTGGGTTTGCTCGACATGAGCACCGTGCTGGAAGAAGAGAAGCAGCTGCGCAACGTGCGCGGGCGCTTGATGTTGGAAGATGCCGACGTCAGTGGCTATGAAATCCATGCTGGCGTAACCAGCGGCCCCGCATTGGAGCGTTCTGCCGTGCTGCTTGACGACGGCCGCTGCGACGGCGCGCACAGCGTGGATGGACAGATTTTCGGCACCTACTTGCACGGTCTGTTTGAAACCCCGGCTGCGTGCAGCGCTTTGCTGCGCTGGGCCGGTCTTACGAACGTGGACGCGGTGGACTACCACGCGCTACGTGAACGTGACATCGAGCGCTTGGCCGATCTGGTGGAAAACCATCTGGATCTGACGCTGCTGCGCCAACTCTGTGGACTGGATAACCCATGACGCTGCAATTGATTCTGGGCGGCGCGCGCTCCGGTAAAAGCCGTCTGGCCGAAAAACTGGCGGATGAGAGCGGGCTCGAGGTCATCTACATCGCCACCAGTCAGCCGCTGGATGGCGAGATGAATCAACGCGTGATTTCCCATCGTCAGCGTCGTCCCGAACACTGGGGGCTGGTCGAGGAACCTATCGAGCTGGCTCGCATGCTGCGAGAAAACGCGCAGGCGGGCCGGTGCCTGTTGGTGGATTGCCTGACGTTGTGGCTCACCAATCTGCTGATGCTCGAAGACTCGCAGCGTTTGAGCCACGAACGCGATGCCTTGCTGGAATGCCTGGCTGCATTGCCGGGCGAGATTATTTTTGTCAGCAATGAAACCGGGATGGGCGTCGTGCCCCTCGGTGAGCTGACCCGCCGTTACGTCGATGAAGCCGGCTGGCTGCATCAAGCGCTGGCCGAACGCTGCCAGCGCGTGGTGCTGACTGTCGCCGGTCTGCCGATGACCCTGAAAGGACCCGCTTTATGAGTAATGTCTGGTGGCTCGCGCCGCTTGTGGAAATCGACCCGCACAGCCTTGAACAAGCGCAGGCTCGGCAACAGCAACTGACCAAACCTGCAGGCTCCCTCGGGCAACTGGAGCGCGTCGCGGTGCAACTGGCCGGTTTGCAGGGGCGGGTCAAACCCCACGTCGATAGCGTCTGGATCGCAATTTTTGCCGGTGATCACGGAGTTGTAGCCGAAGGTGTTTCTCCCTACCCCCAGGCCGTCACCGGCCAGATGCTGCACAACTTCGTCATGGGCGGCGCAGCGATCAGCGTGCTTGCCAAGCAACTGTCGGCGCAATTGGACGTGGTCGATCTGGGCACCGTTTCGCCGCTTAATCTTCCCGGCGTGGTCCACCTGAACATCGGTGCGGGCACGGCGAACTTCGCCAAAGGCCCGGCGATGACTCACGAGCAATGCCTGCTGGCGTTGCAAGGCGGTCGCGACAGCGTGCTGCGGGCCAAGGCGGCAGGGGCGCAGTTGTTCATCGGTGGCGAAATGGGCATCGGCAACACCACGGCAGCCAGCGCCTTGGCCTGCGCGTTGTTGAATTCACCTGCGACGCTGCTGGTCGGTCCAGGCACGGGCCTTGACCCACACGGCATCAGCCACAAAGCGCAGGTCATCGAACGTGCGCTGGCGTTGCATGCTGATCAGGCGGGGGACCCATTGGGCATCCTGACCTGCTTGGGCGGTTTCGAAATTGCAGCGCTGGTCGGCGCCTATCTGGCCAGCGCTCAGGAAGGCATTGCGGTGTTGGTCGACGGCTTCATTTGCACCGTCGCGGCCTTGGTGGCGGTGCGTCTGAATCCGGCGTGTCGCCCATGGCTGTTTTTCGCCCACCGTGGCGCAGAACCCGGCCATCGTCATGTGTTGGAGGCCTTGCAGGCCGAGCCGTTGCTGGATTTGGGCCTGCGTCTGGGCGAGGCCAGTGGCGCCGCGTTGGCCGTGCCGCTTTTACGACTGGCGTGTGAGCTGCACAACGGCATGGCGACGTTTGCCGAAGCGGCCGTGGCGGATCGCCCTGCATGAGCCTGCGTCTGGATCTGCTGCGTCATGGCGAAACCGAATTCGGCGGCGGCCTGCGTGGCAGTCTCGACGACGCGCTGACCGACCTGGGTTGGCAACAGATGCGATCGGCCGTGACCGAGGCCGGGCGTTGGGATCGGATCATCAGCTCGCCGTTGCAGCGCTGCGCGCGATTCGCCGAGGAGCTGGCGGGGAGGCTGGACCTGCCACTGCACCTGGAACCTGATCTGCAAGAGCTGCATTTCGGCGATTGGGAAGGGCACAGCGCGGCGCAGTTGATGGAGACTGACGCCCAGGGGTTGGGCCTGTTTTGGGCCGATCCCTACGGATTTACTCCGCCGAACGGTGAGCCTGTGGCTGATTTTTCGTTGCGTGTGCGGGGTGCGGTCGAGCGCTTGCACCGCGCGTTCGCTGGTGAGCGAGTGCTTTTGATCTGCCACGGCGGGGTGATGAAGTTGCTTTTGGCTCAGGCGCGAGGTCTGCCTCGGGAGCAACTGTTGCAGGTCGAGGTCGGCCACGGCGGCCTGTTCGCCCTCGAAGTGGATGCTGGCTGTGCATTAAAGGAGCTTTAGAATGTTGCCGTTCTGGATCGCCCTGCAGTTTCTTTCCAGCTTTCCGATCCGCTTGCCCGGCATGCCGACGCCAGAGCAATCGGGTCGCTCGCTGCTGTTTTATCCCTTGGTCGGTCTGGTGTTCGGCGTTGTGCTGATGGCGTTCAGCGCGCTGTTGCACGGCGCGCCGTTGTTGTTGCACGCGGCGCTGGTGCTGACTGCAGGGGTGTTGCTCAGCGGTGGCTTGCATCTGGACGGTCTGGCCGACAGCGCCGATGCCTGGCTTGGCGGTTTCGGTGATCGCGAGCGCACCCTGACAATCATGAAAGATCCCCGCAGCGGTCCGATTGCGGTGGTTACGCTTGTGTTGGTGCTGCTGCTCAAATTTGTCGCCATCGTGGCGCTGATTCAACAGCAATACGGTTTCGGATTGCTGTTGGCGCCGGTTATCGGACGGGCCGCGTTGCTTGGGCTTTTTCTCGACACGCCCTATGTGCGACAGGGCGGATTGGGCCAGGCGTTGGCCGATCATTTGCCTCGGCGTTTGGGGCGTCAGGTGCTTTGGGTCGTGGCGATTGGCTGTTGCGTAATCGCAGGTGGCGCAGGGGTTGTTGCGCTGCTGGTGGCTGCTTCGGTTTTTTTCTGGCTGCGGCACCTGATGATTCGGCGGCTTGGCGGCGCCACCGGCGATACGGCGGGCGCGCTACTGGAATTGCTGGAAGTGGCCGTGCTGGTTGCGCTGGCCTTGACCTGACGCCAGCACGGATGCTGTTAGTTCTGGCCGGAGGCCGTAGGAGCTTGGCTTGCCAGCGATCTGCCGGGCACCGGCAGTAAAACCTGCGCCTGCGGTGGATCAGACGAAACCAAGGGCCGCTTCGCGCCCAATCGCCTGCAAGCATGGCTCCTACGCCTTCCGGGCAGAAGCACTCATTGACATCATCAACACCCACGGCGTAATTTCCGATCCTCCAGAAGCGGGCATATCCGCCTATTTTTACCCTTACGGCCTACGCGCCGGGAGAACAACAATGACGTCGGTTTGGCGAGCCAGTGGCTGGATACTGTTTGGCAGTGCGCTAATCCTGGCGCTGTCGCTCGGCACCCGGCACGGTTTCGGGCTATTCCTGCCGCCCATGAGCGCGCAGTTCGGTTGGGGGCGGGAGGTATTTGCCTTCGCCATCGCTTTTCAGAATCTGATCTGGGGGCTGGCACAGCCTTTCGCTGGTGCGCTGGCAGACCGGTTCGGTGCGGCAAAAGTGGTGTTCGTTGGCGGCATTCTCTACGCCGCTGGCTTAATGTGCATGAGCATGGCGGATTCGCCGTTAAGCCTGTCCCTGAGTGCGGGTTTGCTGATCGGCATCGGCCTGTCCGGCACCACCTTCTCGGTCATTCTGGGCGTCGTCGGTCGCGCCTTGCCGCCCGAAAAACGCAGCATGGGCATGGGCATCGCCAGTGCGGCGGGCTCGTTCGGGCAATTCGCGATGCTGCCCGGCACGCTGGGGCTGATCGGTTGGCTGGGTTGGTCGATGGCGCTGCTGGCGCTGGGTCTGCTGGTGGCGTTCATCCTGCCACTGGTGGGCATGCTCAAGGACAAACCGCTTCCGGTCGTTGAAGGTCAGCAAACCTTGCGCGAAGCCCTCCACGAAGCCTGCACCCATTCAGGGTTCTGGCTGTTGGCTTTCGGGTTCTTCGTTTGCGGGTTCCAGGTCGTGTTCATCGGCATCCATCTGCCGGCCTATCTGGTGGATCAGCATTTACCGGCCAAAGTCGGCACCACCGTGCTAGCCCTGATCGGCTTGTTCAACATTTTCGGTACCTACACCGCTGGCTGGCTCGGCGGTCGGATGTCCAAGCCTCGTTTGCTCACTGCGCTTTATTTGCTGCGCGCTGTGGTCATCAGCCTGTTTCTCTGGATACCGCTCAGCGAGACCACCGCTTACTTGTTCGGCGTGACGATGGGGCTGTTGTGGCTGTCCACCGTGCCGCTGACCAACGGTACCGTTGCGACCCTGTTTGGTGTGCGCAACCTGTCGATGCTGGGCGGTATCGTCTTCCTCTTTCATCAGTTGGGCGCATTTCTCGGCGGCTGGTTGGGCGGCGTGGTCTACGACCGCACTGGCAATTACGATTTGATCTGGCAGGTGTCGATCCTGCTCAGCCTGATCGCGGCTGCGCTCAATTGGCCGGTGCGTGAACGGCCTGTGGCGCGGTTGCAAGTTCAGGGCGTGTCGGTGTGATCAGGCTTTTGCCGTGCTTGGTTGGCGTTGCCATTGGCGCAGCGCTGCTGGCCGCTGCGTGGTGGGGCTGGCAGCACGTGGGCCTTGGGGCGTTGCAGCTTGGCATGGGGGCCTGCTGAAGAGTCCATACGGGCGTGCCTAGGCATTCGTGGCGCCATGGAGTAGCGTGTGGTCAGACAATAACTGCTGCGCGTAAAGCGATGGATGCTGCCATGAGAGTTCGCTGGATTGCTGTGCCTGTGCTGTTGTTTGCCATGAGTGCCGTGGCCCTCGCCGCCGATTGCCCGCCGCTGCTGCAGGGCGAGTTACCCAAACTGCGTGCTAAACAGGATATCGACCTGTGCAAACAGTTTGCCGGTAAGCCACTGGTGGTGGTCAATACCGCAAGCTTCTGCGGCTTCGCTCCACAGTTCAAAGGTCTGGAAGCGTTGAATCAGCGTTTCAAGGGGCAGGGGCTGGAAGTGATCGGCGTGCCTTCGGATGACTTCAAGCAAGAATCCAACGATGCCGCCGAAACGGCCAAGGTTTGCTACGTCAATTACGGCGTGACGTTCACCATGACCGAGCCGCAGCCGGTGCGGGGTGATGACGCGACGCATCTGTTCAAAGTGCTGGCCGAGCAGAGCAATCCGCCGCGCTGGAATTTTTATAAATACGTGGTGGATCGCAAGGGCAATGTCATCGCCAGTTTTTCCAGCAAGACCACGCCGGATGACCCCGAGTTGATTGCGGCGGTGGAAAAGGCCATAGCGTCCAAGCCGTGAGCACTATCTGTAGGAGCGAACTTGTTCGCGAGGCTTTATGTGGCGCCGGGTTGATCGGCTCGCCAATAAGTTGGCTCCTACAGAACGGCTAACCGATCAACAAAAAACCCCGCATCCATCGCTGGCTGCGGGGTTTTCCGGGTCTGGCGAACGGGTTTTTCAGCCCGTCCCGCCTACTGCATCAGAAGCGGTAAGTCAGGCCCAGGCCAAAGCCGTTGGCGCTGTTGTCGTACTTGGCGCTGTAGGCGTTGCCCAAAGCGTTGGTACGGTTGACGCTCACCTTTTCTTCGTCGAGGTAGGAGTAAGCCACGTCGACAGTGATGTCGTCGGTTGGGCTCCAGCCAGCGCCAATGCTGAAGATCGTGCGGTCACCGGTCGGGATGCGTGGCGAACGATCGGTGTTGTTGGTAGGCGACTGGTCCCAAGTCAGACCGGTGCGCAAAACCCACTGCTTGTTGAGCTGATACGAGGTGCCGATGGCGTAAGCCCAGGTGTCGTGCCAGTTTTGTTCTTCAGTGATGGTGCTGGCCAGCTGCGGCGCTAGAGCGCCACCGGCCCGGGTGACGCCGGAGTTTTCGACGGTGATATCTTTCAGACGGCTCCAGCGAGTCCAGGTAGTACCCGCGTAGAGTTTCCAGTCGTCGGTCAGCTTCTGGGTCACGGAGAAGTCGACCGATTCCGGAGTATCAAGGCTCAGCTTGGCGTCGTAGCGGCCAGCGCCCAGTACTTGCGCAGGCACACCCGCGCCAGGAGCAATTTCGGTGTGACCGTCGAGCTTGTAGGTCACTTTGGAATGGTAGGTCAGGCCCAGGTTGGTGGACTCCGTCGCCTGCACCATCAACCCGATGTTGTAGCCGTAGCCGACATCATCGCCCTTGACCTGAACGCGACCGTCACCGGTCGGCCGCCCAAGCGCGCCACTGACGTTCAACGCCGATTCCAGTACGCCGGAAATACGGTTGATGGTCGGTCCGAAACCGATCGACACTTTGTCGTTGAATGCGTAGCTGACCGTTGGCTGGAAGGTGATGACCTTCACCTGGCTCTTGCTGCCGAAGTTACGGCCCTGAAAATTGTTTTCGTAATCGGTGATCAGGCCGAACGGCGCGTAAACACCCAGACCAAAGGCCCAGTGATCATCGATCGGGTTGACATAGAACCCCATTGGAACCGCAGTGAACGGCACCATGTCACCCTTGTTACTGCCGGCACTGCGGCCGCTGGCGTCTGAAATGTCGGTTTTTGCATCGATCGCTGCAGCACCAACGGTGACTTGTTGGCGCTTGAGCCGCGACATGCCGGCGGGGTTGCCAAACACGATGCTGGCGTCATCGACGGAGGACGAACGGCCCGCAAAGCCGGTACCCATGCCGCTGATACTTTGTTCGTTAAGCGCGAAGCCGGCAGCGAAGAGCTGGGTGGAGGCGAGAGTGACGGCGAGACTTAGGCTGGTTTTGATCATTACTTTTTTCATTATTAGAACTCCTTGTTGATCACCGCGCGGAAATTACCAACATTTTCCACAACGCGCTATAGGCTGGATCACCCGATTTAGAGCTGTTTTTGTAGGACAATCTGCAGGGCGTACCGCCATTTCCAGCAGTACTGTAAGGTCACAAAATGGCTGGGGCGACCTGATACAGAGGGCGGACCGAAGTGTGCCAGGCTGTGGCGAAATCCTTGAGGTTACCTTTGGGCTGAAATATCTGGCGCCAAATTCGGGCCATGCCCAACAAGTCGTGCTCGGCAGGTAAGGGGAGGCGACTGGCTTCCACCATCAGCCAGGCAATTGCCGTGGAGTAGCGCAGATTTACAGTCAGCTCCAGGTCGGGTCCGGTGAGAAAGGCATGTTGACTCGCGAGGCCGCGCACCAGGCTGGCAAGGTCGGGATCCTTGGCTAGATATTCGTCCCACACTCGCCAGTGCAGGGTGTCGGTGATGCTGTAAAGCCCATGGCCGCGATGGCTGTCGAGTTCAGCCCCCAATGCCGACTGGCTGGCTGCAACACCGACCAGAAACAGCTCGGCGTTGGGGGTGTGGCGTCCGAGGTAGATCAGTGTCGGGCGTATCACGTATTGGCACAGTTCACTGGCAGCGATTCCCATAACATCCTCGGGATGTAGGTGGCCCGGTGAGCCCGGCGCTTGGCAGCAGTGAATCGAATAGGCCCACCGGAAGCGGCACAGGCCGCTTGAGTTCAAGTGTAGTGTCATATTCGCGATGTAAAGGGCTGTTTTTAAAATCTTTCCTGATTATGGGTGCCCGCTTTATAGCGAGCGTTTCTGACCCCGAACGAAATTTCATAAGAAAAACAGGCACAAAAAAGCCCCGCCGTTAATGGGCGAGGCCTGGTTGTATCTATCGTGTTACGCGACGAACGGTATCAGGCGGTGAGTGCCTGTCGGGTCCGGTCGATTACAGCCTGCAGCGGTTCAGCGCTGGAGTACTGGTCTGGATACAGGCGTTCACTGTGACGCGCAATGCCGTGTTCGTTGACGATTGTGAAGCTGAAGCAGCCTTTGCGAGCGGCCATGATCAGGCAGTTCATTGGTGCGAAGGCGTTGGTGAGGGTGCGGATAGCATCCTGAGTATGGATATGAGCATTCATGATTATGGTGTTCCTAAAACGACACGGAATAGAGCCGTGCAAAAATAAAACGTTCCAGAAAACGCGGGCCATTGCTCGATTGCGAGTCAGGGGCAGGGCGAAGAACCTGTCTGGAACAAAAGCAGCCAGTTAAAGCGCAGTTATCGTGTAGCGCTGGGCTGACCGGTAGGTACTTAGGAGGGCAGGCATCACAACAGGAGCTAAGGTTCGAGGCTCGGGGTGAAGATCCTGATCAATTTGCAGGCTGGCTTTGGCAGGTCATGGATCTCAAAACATCCTTCCTGTCTGTAGGGAAGGCCATGTGAGTGAGTTATGCCTGGAAACCATCGAGGTGGCCGATCCCTTTTTTCAACCCGCTATCCTTGGATGAGCAGTGGCTGGGGGATTTGTTCGGCCAGAATTGACTTTCAGCTTGGTACTAACGGCGGCGATGCTAACCCAATTGCCATACCGATGGAAGCGCTCATTTCAAATGTCGTTACGTTCAGGCGGGGTTAAGCATCGCGGGTGCAGGGTTAAGTGTGGGGCCATACGCTTGCAAACATTCCAATCATTACAGATTCGCCAGCATTATCGGGCATTCAGAGGGCCGCTTGGGCCCCTTTGTGAAGATGGCAAATTGACTTGTGCACATTAGCGGCCGTAGTTGCCATATCACTGTCACATGCGCCGCTAACAGATTGATTTAATGTGCTGATTTATTAAGTCAATGAAAAACATCGTTTTTTTTCACTGGTGAAAAAATCGTCAGTTTGAACGCAGGCCCCATTCTGCCTGCGTTTGCGAAGGTTCACGGGGTGTTGTCCACTGAGTTATCCACAGGTTCTGTGGATTGTCCCGATCCGCGGCTCTGTTTCGCGCACTCTCCTCCCTCGCTACCCGCCCCAACGCTTGAGCGCGCAACCGCTGATCGGAATTCGGACGGCTCGGCGCATTCTGCGCATAATGCCGCCAGCATCAATCGGTACTTGAGGAAAATGTATGGCTTTGGACCTGACCAGCCTGTTGCTGGGTCTTGGGGTGGCGGCTTTGCCGTTACTGGCGTTAGCGTGGCAGCTACAGCGAAAGCTGGCGCTTCGCGATGCCGATGCGGCGTTGATGGATGAACGGTTGAGCAACGCGCAGATGGCCCAGGACGGGCTCAGCGCGCAGCTCGATGCCAGTCGCGATGAAATCAGTGATTTGAGTCAGGCCAACGCCGCCAAGCAGGCAGAACTGGCGGCATTGCGCAGAGAGGTTGAGTTGCTGCGCCAGCAGCATGAAGGCGCCCGTGAGGCGTTGGAGGAGTGGAATCAGGAGCGCGCAGACAAAGAAGCTGAATTACGGCGGCTTGATTCCCAGTGCGCGTCGCTCAATGCCGAGTTGCGTGAGCAGCAGGAAAGTCATCAACAGCGTCTGAATGACCTGCAAGGTTCACGGGATGAATTACGGGCTCAGTTCGCAGAATTGGCGAGCAAGATCTTCGACGAGCGCGAACAGCGGTTTGCCGAAACCAGCCAGCAGCAGCTCGGGCAATTGCTCAATCCGCTGAAAGAGCGCATTCAGTCCTTCGAAAAACGCGTGGAAGAAAGCTACCAGCAGGAAGCTCGAGAACGGTTTTCGTTGAGCAAAGAGCTTGAGCGTCTGCAACAGCTCAACCAGCGTCTGAGCGATGAAGCGACCAACCTGACCCGCGCACTCAAAGGTCAGAAGACTCAAGGTAACTGGGGCGAGTTGATTCTGGAACGGGTGCTGGAGCACGCCGGCCTTGAAAAGGGTCGCGAGTACCAGACGCAAGTCAGCCTGAAAGGCCCAGACGGCGAACGTTTCCAGCCTGATGTGTTGATCATGTTGCCCGGTGACAAACAGGTGGTGGTCGATGCAAAGGTCAGTCTGACGGCCTATCAGCAGTACGTTTCGGCGGACGACGACGTCATCGGGCAACTGGCTTTAAAGCAGCACGTGTTGTCGCTGCGCAACCATGTAAAGGGCTTGTCGGGCAAGGACTATAAGCGTCTCGAAGGCCTTCATAGTCTGGATTTCGTTTTGCTGTTCGTGCCCATCGAAGCTGCATTTTCGGCGGCGCTGCAGGCCGAGCCGAACATGTTTCAGGAGGCGTTCGACCGCAACATCGTCATCGTCAGCCCCACGACGTTGCTCGCCACGCTTCGGGTGATCGACAGCTTGTGGAAGCAAGAGCGTCAAAGTCAGAACGCGCGGGAAATTGCCGAGCGAGCGGGGTGGCTGTACGACAAGTTCGTGCTGTTCATTCAAGACCTCGATGAGGTGGGCAACCGTCTGCAGCAGCTGGACAAAGCCTATGGCGCTGCACGGAACAAGCTGACGGAGGGGCGCGGCAACCTGGTCAGTCGCAGTGAGCAGCTGAAACTGCTGGGCGCTCGGGCGAGCAAATCACTGCCCGCGGATCTGCTGGAGCGGGCGATGACTGATGAGGATGGGTTGCCGCAATTGCAGGATTGAACGCGTCATCCGTAGGAACGAACTTGTTCGCGAAGCGGTAGGCCTGACACACGACGTTGGCCTCCCGCCAACGAGTTGGCTCCTACATGAAAGTGGGTTGTATACAATCTTTAGCGCTGTCGCCGATGTGACCACTGCTCGTTCGAAACGCACTACCATCAGGCATCCATGCACAGCCAGCGTGCACTTTGGCCTGGTGCCCCGTGATTTCCCATCGCCAGCATTCCCCCTGAGCTTCCTTTCAATTCCGCGGTGCGCGCCATCTCGGGACTATTTAAAATTACTCTGGCACGCATTCTGCCTATCAACTCGTATACAACCCACACGCGCTCCCGTACGCAGTGTGCGTAAGACGTCATTCGGGAGCGCGTCCGCCCTCAGGGAGACATGCGATGACCGAGCCAAACCCCAAAGGTTACAGCCCACGCTTGTACAACGAAGATCTCGGCCCGCTGCCGCAGAAGTGGACCTGGTACAACATCTTCGCCTTCTGGATGAGCGACGTGCACAGCGTCGGCGGCTATGTGTTCGCGGCCAGCCTGTTCGCGTTGGGCTTGGCCAGTTGGCAGGTGCTTATCGCTCTGCTGGTGGGTATTTGCTTTATTCAAATGATCGCCAATTTGCTCGCCAGACCCAGCCAACAGGCTGCCGTGCCGTACCCGGTGATCTGTCGCCTGGCGTTCGGCGTCTTCGGGGCGAATATCCCGGCGATCATTCGCGGCCTGATTGCGGTTGCCTGGTATGGCGTCCAGACCTATCTGGCCTCCAGTGCGCTGATCATCGTGGTGCTGCGGTTCTTCCCGCAAATGGGTGTTTTCGCCGAGCCGCATTTCGCCGGCCTTTCCTACTTGGGCTGGTTTGGTTTCCTGGCGTTGTGGGTGGTTCAGGCCGCAGTGTTCTGGACCGGCATGGACTCGATTCGTCGGTTCATCGATTGGGCGGGGCCGGTGGTGTATGCGGTGATGTTCATGCTGGCTGGCTGGATTGTCTGGAAGGCCGGTTGGGCGAACATCAGTTTCACCCTGTCCGAGAAATCCCTGACCGGCTGGGAAGCGTTTTCGCAGATCGTCATGGCCACCGCGCTGGTGGTGTCCTACTTCTCCGGTCCGACGTTGAATTTTGGCGACTTCAGCCGCTATTGCCGCAGCATGGCAGACGTCAGACGCGGCAATTTCTGGGGCTTGCCCGTGAACTTTCTGGCGTTCTCACTGGTGACGGTGGTTATTGTCTCGGGGACATTGCCGGTTTTTGGCGAGATGCTGCATGACCCGATTGCCACCGTTGCGCGTATCGACAACGACGTCGCGGTATTACTCGGGGCCTTTGCATTCGTGACCGCCACCATCGGCATCAATATCGTTGCCAACTTTGTGTCCCCGGCCTTCGACTTCGCCAACGTGGCGCCGAGCAAGATCAGCTGGCGTGTTGGCGGAATGATCGCCGCCGTGGCTTCGATCTTCATCACACCCTGGAATCTGTTCAACAATCCACAGGTGATTCACTACACGCTCGATGTGCTTGCCGCCTTCATCGGGCCTCTGTTCGGCATCCTGTTGGTGGACTATTACCTGATCAAAAAACAGCAAATCGACGTTGACGCGCTGTTCAACGATGGGCCGACAGGCCGTTATTGGTATACCGGCGGAGTAAATTACACAGCTGTAAAGGCGTTGGTGCTGGCAACTTTGGCCGGCCTGGCGATCACCTTCATTCCTGCGTTGCAGATGATGGCGAATTTCGCATGGTTTACCGGATGTTTCTTGGGTGGCGCACTGCTTTATATCTTGGCGCGTCGCAGTAAAGCCCACGAAGCCGGGGCCGTGGCACCTGTCGCCGTGGGTTAGGGAGCGCGCCGTTTGTCGCCTGCTTCCTGTCAATAGGCTGTTCAAAGGGTCAGAAGTCTCGCAAAGAGAAAAAATATCTGCCGCGACACTCGGTAGCAGGCGTAAAGTGCGTTCAGGCACTATGATCTGCCTTAAGCGGCTCAGAGGTTGGCTGCCGAGAATTTCCCTGAAGGGGGCGTTGAGATGAACAGCAAACTGCAAGAATGGCTCCACGATGTAGGTGTCGCGCTGGGTTTGATCGAACCACCCAAGTTGCAACCCATCCCCGTGCGCACTAACGACGACAAGCGCCGCCAGCCGCGGCGCTGATTCCTGGTCAAAAACACAGAGAACATGCGGTGCTATCGCCTGATAGCCCGCGCATCGTCACTCTGCTGCTGTCTACAGACGGCTTTCCTGCGATTAACTCCTCCTCAGTCAGTAATCAAACGCATCAGCGTTTGATCAGTCCCCTGTCTTTCATTTCCGATGCAATCACGTCCACGAAAGCGTTCAGGGTCAGTTCGTGGTGGTCATCGTTGTCCGGGAGTTGCGAGAGTTCTGCTTTGAGGCGTGGTGGCATCACGATCCCGAAATCTGACTGCAGATCGCTAAAGAACTGATCGAAATCCTGTTTGTCCAGAATCAAGTCAGTCATCAGCGCATCGTCTCTGATGGGATCTTTATCGACGAGAATCTTTCCCAGTGCATCAATCACGTGTTGGTAGATTTTCTGGCGGTCCATGTATGACTCTGCTGTGATGTCGAAGAGATTAACCCTTACTTCAAAAGACAGAGGGTGGTTTGGAGCCCACTGTGCGGCCAATGTCGCGTGCACTATCGCACGCTCGTTTTTAGCACAAGCCGCTCTGGGTTGAAGGCTAGCTGAAGTTTCGCCATGGGGCTTGCATCGGCGTGCGACTTTTTCCAAGGCAATAAAAGGGCGCCCTCAAGCGCCCCGTTTGTATGATATTTCTGCTTCACGCCGCCGCGCGCACTGCCATCGGCCGTGGCGAGAACAGGCTGACCAGCACAAAGCTCACCAGGCCTATCGCAAGGCTCCAGTAGATCGGCGTATTGGCGTCCAGGCCATCCTTGAACATGAAAACCAGTGCGGTAACAAACCCCAGCACCATGCTGCTGATTGCTCCGGCTGTGGTCGCACGCTTCCAGAAAATCGCCCCCATCAACGGGATCAGCATCCCGCCTACCAACAGGTTGTACGCCAGCGTCAGGGCGCTGATCACGTCGTTCACCACCAACGCGATAGCCAGCACCACGAAGCCGGTCAGGCAGGTGAACAATCGGTTGATGCCCAGGCTCGATTGTCTGCCGCCGCGCAACTTGGGCAGCAGGTCTTCGGTGAGCGTCGTCGAGGCGGCCAGCAGTCCGGCGCTGGCGGTAGACATCATCGCGGCCAATGCTGCAGCAATCACCAGACCACGTATGCCATCGGGCAGCGAGGCTTTGACGATCGCAGCAAAAGCCGTGTTTACGTTTTGCAGGTCCGGCAGCAGCACATGGGCGGCCATGCCGATCAATGCGCAGGCCAGGCCGTAAAAGATGCAGTACACGCCAGCAACGGTGCCGGCGTACTGCGCCACTTTTTCAGTGCGCGCGGTGAACACCCGCTGCCAGATGTCTTGGCCGATCAGGATGCCGAAGAAGTAGATCAGGAAGTAGGTGAGGATTGTGTCCCAGCCAATGGTGGTCCAGTTGAAGCTAGACGCCGGGAGCTTGCTGACCAGTTCGTCCCAGCCGCCGACGCGGTACAGGCAGATCGGCAGGAGAATGAACATAAGGCCGACCGTCTTGATCACGAACTGCACGATGTCGGTCAGGGTCAGTGACCACATGCCGCCGATGGTCGAGTAGACCACCACGACGCCGCCTCCAAGCAGCACTGACACCCAGAACGGCAGCCCAAACAGGACTTCCATTACCGTGCCGATGGCAAGGATCGAGGTCACGCCGATCATCAACGCGTAGGCCAGCATGATCACCGCGCTGGCCTGGCGAGCCATGGGGTTGTAGCGTTTTTCCAGTACCTGGGTGACGGTAAAGATACGCAGTTTGAGCAGGGGTTTGGCGAGGAACAGGTTCAGCGCAATGATGCCCAGGCCCAGTGCGGCGCACAGCCAGAAGCCGGAAATCCCATGTACATAACCCAGACGCACAGTGCCAACGGTGGACGCCCCGCCCAATACCGTTGCGGCCATGGTGCCCATGTACAGGCTGGGCCCCAGATTGCGTCCGGCAACCAGGTAGTCTTCATGGGTTTTTGCTTTGCGCATGCCGTACCAACCGAGTACCAGCATGCCGAGGGCATAAATGACGACGACGAAAATATCCAGGGTCATGCAGTGTCTCCAATCTTTGTTTTTATAGTGAGGCACGGATCAGCCGGCTGAGGGGAAGCAGGCAGTCAGCGGGTGAGCGTTTTTATAAGGGATTGCGGGGCTAGCGTTAAACCGTCGACCTGTAGGAGCGAATTTATTCGCGAGACTTGGGCACATCCAACCCAATTCATTGGCTGTACTACCGCATCGCGAATGAATTCGCTCCTACAGAAACATTTCCATTACCGCCATGCGATCAGCGATGGACCACTCCCGGCAGCACACAAAGCATTTCGTACAGCAGGTTGGCGCCCAGCAGCGAGGTGTTTCCGGTGGTGTCGTACGGAGGGGACACTTCCACCAGGTCGCAACCGATCAGGTCAAGGCCCTGGCAACCGCGAATGATCTCGATGGCTTGAATGGTGGTCAGGCCGCCGATCTCCGGCGTACCGGTGCCTGGCGCCCACGCCGGGTCGATACCGTCGATGTCAAAACTCAGATAAACCGGACCGCCGCCGACTTTCTCGCGCACCTCGGCCATCAGCGGTGCCAGGGATTTGTGCCAGCATTCTTCAGCCTGGACCACACGGAAGCCTTGTTTGCGGCTCCAGTTGAAATCTTCAGCGGTATAACCCTGGGCACGCAGACCGATCTGCACCACGCGGTCGCAGTCGAGCAAGCCTTCTTCAACCGCGCGGCGGAAGGTGGTGCCGTGGGCGATCTTCTCGCCGAACATGTGATCATTAACGTCAGCGTGGGCATCGATGTGGACGAGCCCGACTTTGCCGTGCTTTTTGTGAATGGCGCGCAGGATCGGCAGCGTGATGGTGTGGTCGCCGCCTAGGGTCAGCGGGATGATGCCGTGTTCGAGGTAGCCGTCGTAGGCTTCTTCGATGATGCGCACGGCGTCCAGCAAATTGAAGGTGTTGATCGCCACGTCGCCGATATCCGCGACCGACAGCGAGTCGAATGGGGCAGCGCCGGTGGCCATGTTGTAGGGACGAATCATCACCGATTCAGCGCGGATTTCCCGCGGACCGAAACGGGTGCCAGCACGCAGCGACGTGCCGATGTCCAGTGGGACGCCGATAAAGGCAGCATCCAGGCCTTCGGCCGTTTGCAGGTGGGGAAGACGCATCATGGTGGCGATGCCGGCGAAGCGCGGCATTTCGTTGCCGCCCAGTGGTTGGTGAAAAATCTTGTCCACGGGATTGCCTCATCGGTTATTGGAGAGTGGTTTAGCCTGGGGCGGATTTTGCGAACCGCGGCAGGCGGGAACAATCGCTGAGGCAAAATACTTAGTTCAGAGATTTCTGAAGTATCGGGTAAGCTGCGCGAAAATGCGGCTCTGTAGGAGCGAACTTGTTCGCGAGGCGTCCTGCCTGACACATCGGGGCGTCTGGCTCGCCAACAAGTTGGCTCCTACAGTTCGTTCGAGTCATAGATATTTCCGGTATCCCCGATGGCCAACGCATTACCCGACCTGAAATTGCTGCGCATTTTCGTCTGCGTGGTCCGCCACCAGGGCTTCGCCAGCGCGCAGCAAGAACTCAACCTGTCGACCTCGGCGATCAGCACCTACATGAGCCAGTTGGAAGCGGCGCTGGGCATTGTGCTGTGCCATCGGGGGCGGGGCGGTTTCAGTCTGACCAGCAAGGGCGAGCTGTTCCACCAAGAAACCCTGCGCTTGCTCGGCGAGCTGGAGGGCTTCGAGCTTTACGCCGCGGCGCTCAAAGGCGAACTGCGTGGCACGTTGAACCTGGGCGTGCTCGATTCCACCGTCAGCGATCCTGCATTGCCGTTTGCCGAAGTCATCGGCGCCTACAGTGCCGAGCATCCAGCGGTGCATTTGCATCTGTCGGTCATGAGCCCTTACGAGTTGCAACTCGGCGTGCTGGATAACCGGCTGGATCTGGCGATTGGTTCATTTTCGACGCGCATGAACGGCCTGTTGTATCAGCCCCTGTACCGCGAGCAGCACTGGCTGTATTGCAGCAGTCGCCATACGTTGTTCAACGAGCGACGAATTCCGGAGCCGGTGATCACCCAGCAGCGCATGGTCGGGCGCGGTTACTGGAGTCAGGCTGAGCTGGCGCGCCACGGCTTCAAGCACAGCGCGGCGACGGTAGAAAGCATGGAGGCGCAGTTGATTCTGGTGTTGTCCGGCGCGTACATCGGTTACCTGCCGGAGCATTACGCGCAGTCCTGGGTCGATTCCGGCCAGTTGCGCGTGTTGTTGCCTGCCACTTTCGGGTACCAGGCGCCGTTCTCGATGATTCTGCGTCGGGGCCGTAGCCGCGAGCCGCTGATCCAGACCTTCCGCGATTTGCTCAAGGCCCAGCTCAACCCGCTGTGATGCCGCTTTAAAAAAGGATTGACCCATGGCCCGCGCCCGATGCGAACGCTGCCTGCGACCTGAAAATCACTGTCTCTGCGCGCTGATCCCGGCACTGGAAAGCCGCACGCGGGTGTTGATTTTGCAGCACCCCAGCGAGGTCAGCCACGCGCTGAATACCGCGCGATTGGCGGCCTTAGGTCTGAACAATGCGCAGTTGGTGGTAGGGGAGGTGTTCGAGGATTTGTCAGGGATGATCAACGTGCCGGGGTATCAGCCGCGATTGCTGTTCCCGGGGGAGGGTGCCGAGCCGCTGAAGGCGGCGGAAGCAACATCGTTGCCGACGCTGCTGATTGTGCCCGACGGCACGTGGCGCAAAGCGCGAAAGCTGCTGCACCTCAATCCGATGCTCGCGGCATTGCCGAGGGTGACGCTAAACGATGCACCGGTGTCTCGCTATCGACTTCGCAAGGCACCGGGACCGGACGCCTTATCGACGCTGGAAGCGATTGTTCACGCCTTGCACACCCTTGAACCGCAGACTTCGTTCGAGGCATTGCTCAAGCCATTCGATGCATTGATCGAGGGCCAGATTGCAGCAATGGGCGAACAGACTTACCAGCGCAATCACTTGTGATTGGCAGGCTTCACACCGCTGGCTGTCTTGAAATCAGCCGTTCAGTTCAGACGATTGCCCGGAGTTACGGCCTTGCATGCGCCTGATGTAGGCCTCGGTTTCCTTGACCGCTTCGTCGCGGCTGGGGAAGGGGCCTTCAAGGGTGTTCTCGCGGGTGCTGAAAAAATACATGCCGTTGACCAGAGAGACGCGATCACTGCGGAACTGCACTCTGGCGTCTGGATCTTGTTCGCGTTTGCCTAACATAGCCTTCTCCTGAGATTGGAACGTTGAGGTGGATCCATCGTATTACTTTTTGCCTAAACCTTCAGCCTGCCGGATCCACTGCTGGCGCTGCTCCTCGGTAGAGGTGCGCACCGGCGCGAATTGCGTCAGGCGCTTGGTTTTGATGCCGCAAAACTCAAGAATCGTGCGCGTCATCTGACGATGCGCCGGGGCGCCATAAATCCACCGGAAATACCTGGACGGCGTGTCCATGGTCACCAGCAGTTCGGCAGTGCGCCCGCGCAGCAGTTCATTGGAAGGGTGCTTGCGGCCGTGAGCCTTGAACGCAAAGCCTGGGGTGAACACCCGATCAAAGAACCCGCTGAGCAAACTGGGCAATCCGCCCCACCAGACCGGATAGACAAACACCAGATGCTCGGCCCAGTGAATCTCGCGCTGGGCCTGGAGCAAATCGTGTTCCAGGGTCTGGTTCAAGTCGTATCCGCCATGCAGCACAGGGTCGAATTCCATTTCTTCGAGTTTGAGCATGCGCACCACATGGCCTTCGCTGCGCGCGCCCTGGGCATACGCTTCGCCCAGAGCGTGGCAGAGGCTGATGCTTTTCGGCGTACCGAAAATCATCAAAATGCGCTTGCCGTACCCTTCCAGTGGGGTGGCGCCGCTGATGGCGTCAACCATTGCTTCCTGCCTCTAGCATCTTCTCGGGGCGTACCCAGTTGTCGAACTCCTCATCGGTGAGAAAGCCCAGCGCCAACGCCGCTTCACGCAAGGTCAGCCCTTCGCTGTAGGCCTTCTTGGCGATTTGTGCGGACTTGTCGTAACCGATGTGCGGGTTGAGCGCCGTCACCAGCATCAAGCCGCGCTCCAGGTGCTCAGCCATCTTGGCAGCGTCCGGTTCCATGCCCGCGATGCAGTGCTCGTTGAAGTTGCGGCAGCCGTCACCCAGCAAACGGATCGATTGCAGGATGTTGTGGATGATCACCGGTTTGTAGACGTTCAGTTGCAGGTGGCCCTGGCTGGCGGCGAAACCAATGGTCACATCGTTACCCATGACCTGGCAGGCCAGCATGGATAAGGCTTCGCACTGGGTCGGGTTGACCTTGCCCGGCATGATCGAACTGCCCGGCTCGTTGGCCGGAAGCTTGACCTCGGCTAGACCGGCGCGGGGGCCGGAACCCAGCAGGCGCAAGTCGTTGGCGATTTTCATCAGGGTCACGGCCAGCGTCTTCAAAGCCCCGGACAGCGCGGTCAGCGGCTCATGGCCTGCCAGCGCGGCGAACTTGTTGGGCGCCGTAACAAAGGGCAGGCCCGACAACGCAGCCAGTTCAGCGGCAATCGCTTCGGCAAAGCCGTGTGGGGAATTCAAGCCGGTGCCGACGGCGGTGCCGCCTTGCGCCAGCTCAAACACGGCGGGCAGGGTGGCGCGAATGGCTTTTTCGGCGTAATCGAGCTGCGCCACGTACGCAGACAGTTCCTGACCGAAGGTAATCGGCGTCGCGTCCATCATGTGCGTACGGCCGGTTTTTACCAGTTTCATGTAGCGCGAAGACTGTTCGGCAATACCAGCGGACAGCTCGGTGATAGCCGGCAGCAGTTGTTCCTTGACCGCCTGCGCTGCCGCGATGTGCATGGCGGTGGGGAAACAGTCGTTGGAGCTTTGCGAGCGATTGACGTGATCGTTGGGGTGGACCGGGCTCTTGCCGCCACGGCCTTTGCCGGCCAGCTCGTTGGCGCGTCCGGCGATCACTTCGTTGGCGTTCATATTGCTTTGCGTGCCGCTGCCGGTCTGCCAGACCACCAGCGGGAACTGGTCGTCAAGCTTGCCGCTGAGCACTTCATCGGCGGCCTGCTCGATGAGGCGGGCGATGTCGGCTGGCAGGTCGCCGTTGCGGTCGTTGACCCGCGCAGCGGCCTTCTTGATCAAGGCCAATGCGTGCAGGACTGGCAGCGGCATGTGCTCCTGACCAATGGCGAAATTGATCAACGAGCGTTGAGTCTGGGCTCCCCAGTAAGCGTCTTCGGGGACTTCGATCGGACCTATGCTGTCGGTTTCGGTACGGCTCACTGGACTCTCTCCTCAAGGTCGATTGCGCAGTTTAGGCCCTGAGAACCCGGTCGGGTTCCACGCCTGACTGCATGAAAAGAACGCGAGCCGACATAGTGCGTCAAAACACCACCTCAGGTCCTGTCAAAACGTGCCCTGATCGGCAGCCGATTTTACCGCTCGTAGGGCCGGGGGTTGAGCGCAACGCAAAAAGGGGCGCAGAATGCTCGGTCTTGGGGTTCTGCCTCGTAAGCTAGAAAGGAAACTCGATGACCCGTATTCGTGCCATCTGTGCTGCGGTTGCTCTGGTATGTGCCAGCGGCCAGGTTCTCGCCGATACCGCCAGCCACGAAGCCAGCGCTATGACGTTCCTCAAACTGGCTCACGCCGACAAGTTGGGCACGCCGGTTTACATGCAAGTGCAGCAAATGTTCGCTCAGCGCTTTGCCGAAACCAAGGCGCCTGCCTCCAAGCAAGCCACGCTTGAAACCTATCAGGCCAAGGCCAACGCCGCATTGGACCAAGCCATTGGCTGGAACAAGCTGCAGCCGGACATGGTCAAGCTCTACACCTCCAACTTCACCGAAAAAGAGCTGAAAGATCTGGTGGCCTTTTACGAGTCGCCACTGGGCAAGAAAGTGCTGACTAAGATGCCTGAGCTGACTCAGCAATCTGCTCAGTTGACCCAGAGCAAACTGGAAAGCGCTGTGCCTGTCGTCAACAAACTGTTGGCTGACATGACCACCGAACTGGCACCTGCCGGCAAGCCTGCCGCCGTTCCAGCTCCCGCCAAAAAGCCATAAGCAGCGAAGCCCTCCATGAGCATGCAACAGCGAATCGAATCCGCGCTGTCGGTCTTTCAGCCTCAGCACCTTGAGGTGTTGAACGAAAGCCACATGCACAGCCGCGGTGAGGAAACTCACTACAAGGCGATTCTGGTCAGTGACCGGTTTGCGGGGCTCAATGCGGTCAAGCGGCACCAGAAGGTCTACGGCCTTTTGGGCGGCCTGATGGGTGAGTTCCACGCCTTGGCGTTGCACACCTACACCCCGGAAGAGTGGTCGAAGCTCGGTCTTGTGCCAGCTTCTCCGACTTGCGCGGGTGGGCATGCGTAACTGGCGGTAGGTTGTATTGGGACCCTCGCGTTCCATACGCCGCGAGGACGCGCCGCAAACTGTGAGGTTTGCGGCGCTTTTGATTCCGGCCGGAGGCCGTAGGAGCCTGACTTGTCGGCGATCTGCCGGGAACCGGCAGCAAAACCTGTGCACGCGACCTGTCTGACACAACGCATCAGCAGCTTCGCGGGCAAGCCTCGCTCCAACAGACTCTGCGTGATCTCGGGTCAAACACGATACCTGTTGGAGCCGAGCTTGCTCGCGAAGCTGGCGCTGCGGTTTCGCCTGGCACACCGCATCGTAAGCTTTGCGTGCAAGTCGGAATGCCGCCCACTCGCTCCAGCAGACCCCGCTGATCACCCGCCTGTCTGAACTCCCCTCGTTTTTGCTAGAATCCGCGCCGCGTTGCCCGGTCGGCGCGCTATTACCTGAATTTCTTATCCGGTAGGCCCTTTGCGAGGGTCGCCACCTGGAGACGCAACATGACCCAAACCGCCCCTATCGTCGTTGCGGCGTTGTATAAATTCGTCACCCTTTCCGATTACGTTCAACTGCGCGAGCCGCTGCTTCAGGCCATGGTCGACAACGGCATCAAAGGCACCTTGCTGATCGCCGATGAAGGCATCAACGGCACAGTCTCCGGCAGTCGTGAAGGCATCGACGGGCTGATGGCGTGGTTGAAGAAAGACCCGCGCATGATCGATATCGATCACAAAGAATCGTACTGCGACGACCAGCCGTTCTACCGCACCAAGGTCAAGCTCAAGAAAGAAATCGTGACCCTGGGCGTTGAAGGCGTGGACCCGAACAAAAAGGTCGGCACCTACGTTGATCCTAAAGACTGGAACGCCCTGATCGCCGATCCGGAAGTTTTGCTGATCGACACGCGCAACGATTACGAAGTGTCCATCGGCACCTTCGAAGGCGCCATCGATCCCAAGACCACCAGCTTTCGTGAGTTCCCGGAGTACATCAAGGCCCACTTCGATCCGTCGAAACACAAGAAAGTGGCGATGTTCTGCACCGGCGGCATTCGCTGCGAAAAAGCCTCCAGCTACATGCTCGGCGAAGGTTTTGAAGAGGTGTATCACCTCAAGGGCGGCATCCTCAAATACCTCGAAGAAGTGCCCAAGGAACAAACTCAGTGGCGCGGCGACTGCTTCGTGTTCGACAACCGCGTCACCGTGCGCCATGACCTGACCGAAGGCGATTACGATCAATGTCACGCGTGCCGCACGCCGATCAGCGCAGAAGACCGCGCTAGCGAGCACTACACGCCAGGCGTCAGTTGCCCGCATTGCTGGGACAAGCTGAGCGAGAAAACCCGCCGCAGCGCCATTGACCGGCAAAAGCAGATCGAACTGGCGAAAGCGCGCAACCAGCCTCATCCTATTGGTCGCAACTACCGCGCGCTCGACGCCGAGTCCAAAAAAGACAGTCACTCCAACGAGGCCTGACCCATGCAAGCCCGCCTGCTCTATGTGATGGACCCGATGTGTTCCTGGTGTTGGGGTTTTGCGCCGGTTGCCGAGGCGTTGGTCGAGCAGGCGAGGGCAGCAGGTCTGCCGCTGCATCTGGTGGTGGGCGGTTTGCGCACTGGAAGCGGCGCTGCATTGGAGCCGACCACCAGGCGTTACATTCTCGAGCACTGGCAGGCGGTCAAAGACACTACCGGCCAGTCGTTCCGCTTCGAGGGTGCGCTGCCGGATGGTTTCGTTTACGACACCGAGCCTGCGTGCCGGGCTGTAGTGGCCGCGCGCAGTCTTGATCCGGACATCGCCTGGCAATTGGTGAAAGAGATCCAGCAGGCGTTCTATCTCGAAGGCCGTGACGTCACCCAGCCGTCGGTGCTGACCGAACTTGCCGAAAAGGCTGGCTTGCCGAAAATCGAGTTCGCCGAAGCCTTCGACAGCGCTGAACAACTGGCGGCCACTGCTTCTGATTTCAGCTGGGTTCAGGACTTGGGCATCGCGGGGTTTCCGACCTTGCTTGCCGAACGCAAAGGCCAGCTGGCGCTGCTGACTAACGGTTATCAATCGCTGGATGAACTAGCTCCATTGCTCAGCCGTTGGCTGGAGCGCGCCGCCAGTGCCTGATCCTCACAACGCCCCTCCAAACAGTGACTCCTCCATTCGTGTGGATAGACTGAGCTGGGCAGAAATCCGTCGCTTGGCCCTGCACCACAAAAAATCCCTATGGATCGCCAATGCCGTTGCGGCCTTCGCGGTGCTTTGCTCGGTGCCGATACCGCTGTTGCTGCCCTTGCTGGTAGACGAAGTGCTGTTGGGCCACGGCGACAGCGCTCTGAAATTCATGAATCACCTGCTGCCTGACAGCCTGCAAAAAGCGGTCGGCTACATCGGTCTGATGTTGCTGGTGACGTTGAGCCTGCGCCTGGGTGCACTGGTCTTCAACGTGGTGCAGGCGCGTTTGTTCGCGCGGCTCGCCAAGGACATTGTCTATCGCATCCGCATTCGCCTGATCGAGCGCCTCAAGCGCATTTCGCTAGGCGAATATGAGAGCCTGGGCAGCGGAACCGTGACGGCGCATCTGGTGACCGATCTGGATACAGTCGACAAATTCGTCGGCGAAACCCTGAGTAAGTTTTTGGTCGCTGTGCTGACACTGGCGGGAACGTCGGCAATTTTGTTGTGGATGCATTGGCAACTGGCATTGCTGATTCTGCTGTTCAATCCGCTGGTGATTTTCGCCACGGTGCAGTTGGGTAAACGCGTCAAAACCCTCAAGAAGCTGGAAAACGACAGCACCTCGCGCTTCACCCAGGCGCTGACCGAAACTCTGGATGCCATCCAGGAGGTGCGTGCCGGCAATCGACAAGGTTATTTTCTGGGGCGCCTGGGGCTGCGCGCTCAGGAAGTTCGGGATTTCGCCGTGGCGTCGCAATGGAAAAGTGACGCCTCGAACCGTGCCAGCGGCTTGTTGTTCCAGTTCGGCATCGACATCTTTCGTGCGGCGGCCATGCTCACCGTATTGTTTTCCGACCTGTCCATCGGTCACATGCTGGCAGTGTTCAGTTACCTGTGGTTCATGATCGGTCCGGTGGAGCAGTTGCTTAACCTGCAGTACGCGTTTTACGCGGCGGGCGGTGCCCTGACTCGCATTAATGAGCTGCTGTCGCGCGAAGACGAGCCTCAGTACCCGGGCGGCGCCGATCCGTTTGCGGGCCAGCAGACCGTAGGTATCGACGTGCGCGGGCTGCGTTTCGCCTATGGCGAAGAACCGGTTCTCGATCAGCTGAACCTGTCGATTGCACCGGGCGAAAAGGTCGCCATTGTCGGTGCCAGCGGCGGAGGCAAAAGTACGCTGGTACAACTGCTGCTGGGGCTTTACACGGCAGAAGCCGGCAGCATTCGTTATGGCGGCGCTACGTTGCAGGAGATCGGCCTGGAAACCGTGCGCGACAACGTCGCGGTGGTGTTGCAGCATCCGGCGCTGTTCAACGACACCGTACGCGCCAACCTGACCATGGGTCGCGAGCGAAGCGATCAGGCGTGCTGGCAGGCGCTGGAAATTGCCCAGCTGGACGCCACCATTCGCACGTTGCCGCAGGGGCTGGACAGCATTGTCGGGCGCTCGGGGGTGCGATTGTCCGGCGGACAGCGCCAGCGTCTGGCCATTGCGCGCATGGTCCTGTCTGACCCCAAAGTGGTGATACTCGACGAGGCGACTTCTGCCCTGGACGCTGCCACCGAATACAGCCTGCATCAGGCGCTTGCGCGGTTTCTCAGCGGGCGCACCACTTTGATCATTGCCCATCGTTTGTCTGCGGTAAAACAGGCAGATCGCGTACTGGTGTTTGACAGCGGTAGCGTCGCCGAGGATGGCGATCATTCCCAATTGATTGCAGATGGAGGGTTGTATGCCCGTCTATACGGTCATTTGCAGGAAGTTTAGTGCTGTTTGTCGGGCATCCGGCTCAAGTTTATGAAATGGCGTATCGCCAGTGGAACACGCCGGTTCTTCAACTATGCTTGGGCTCACTGATACGCCAAGCCTCTACCATGTCCCGTTCAAGTCACCGCTACGAGTCATGGCGGGTGTGTATGTGTTTCATATGTGAGAACCGTTCGCTGCATAGTGGAAATTAGCCGATTCCCCTCGGGCTCAAAATGGAGAGCCGGAACTGGGAGTAAGTATCTGGCAGTGCTGATGATAGGGATGCCATGAAGCAAAAGCGGATTCTCGAGAAGCCCCGTCTCCTGCGCATCGTGTGGCCATTTATCGCCGTGGTGCTGTTGCAGGCATTGTTGGGGGGCGTGAGCCTTTACATGATGTCGGCAGTACGCAGTTACGTAGGCGGCGAAAGCCTCTGGTCCAAGGGCCAGAAGGATGCGATCTATTACCTCAATCTCTACGCGAACACGCGTGACGAGATCAATTACCTGAAATATCAGCAAGCCATTGCCATTCCCCAGGGCGGGCACGATCTTCGGGTCGCCCTCGACCAGCCAGTTCCCGATATCGCAGGCGCCCACGCAGGCATCTTGCAGGGTGGTAACGACCCTGACGATGCCGCCAGCATCATTTGGCTGTACCTTAATTTCCGTCATTTCAGTTATTTGGAAACCGCCATCGATCGGTGGAAGGTTGGTGATGATTACCTGATGCAGCTCGACGAACTCGCGCGCGAAATTCACCGAAGGGTCGTCGATGAAACCGCCACCAATGGCGATGTACTGAGCTGGCGGGCGCAGATCAGCGCCATCAACGAAGGCGTGACGCCGGCCGCCAAAGCGTTCAGCGATGCACTGGGTGAAGGCTCGCGGGTCATTCTGCGAATTCTGTTGGTGACCAACCTTGTCACTGCGCTGTGCCTGATCATTCTGGCGTTGCTGCGCACCCACAAATTACTTGAGCAGCGACACGCATTTGCTTCCGCTTTGCAGTTGGAAAAAGAGCGCGCGCAGGTCACCCTTGCCTCGATCGGCGACGGCGTGATTACCACTGATGTCGAAGGTTCGATTGCCTACATGAACCCAGCGGCCGAGCAGTTGACCCACTGGAAGAACGATCAGGCCACCGGGCTGCCGTTGGCCGCGTTGTTCAACCTCATCGACGAGAACGAGCAAAGGGACAGCTCGACGCTGATCGAGCACATTCTCAGCGGCAAACTGATCGGCGGCAGCGAGCATTCAAAACTGATTCAAAGGCTCGATGGCAGTGTGGTTTCGGTGGCCCTGACCGGCTCGCCCATCCAGACCGATAATCAGGTCAGCGGCGCCGTGCTGGTGCTGCGGGACATGACCCAGGAGCGCCAATACATCGCCAATCTGTCTTGGCAGGCCACGCACGATGCACTGACCGGGCTGGCCAACCGTCGTGAGTTCGAATACCGCCTGGAGCAGGCTCTGGGAAGCCTGGTGAACCAGCCCGGTAATCACGCGCTGATGTTTCTTGATCTGGACCAATTCAAGCTGGTCAACGACACCAATGGCCATGCCGCCGGCGATGAGCTGCTGCGCCATATCTGCGTGCTGCTGCAACAGGGCATACGCGAAGGCGACACGCTCGCGCGGTTGGGCGGCGACGAGTTCGGGATCTTGCTGGACCATTGTTCAGCGGATGTGGCTGAACGGATCGCTGAAGGGCTACGCCAGTCCGTCGAAAGCCTGCATTTCGTCTGGAAAGGCCGTCCGTTCATGACCACCATCAGCGTAGGGCTGGTGCATATTTCCAACGCCCCTACCAACCTTGAAACCTCTCTGCGAGCAGCCGACATGGCTTGCTACATGGCCAAGGAGAAGGGACGTAATCGGGTTCAGGTCTACCACGATGACGATTCAGAGCTGTCGACCCGCTTCGGCGAGATGGCGTGGATTCAGCGCCTGCACATGGCCCTGGAAGACAACCGGTTCTGCCTGTACTCACAGGAAATCGCTGCATTGGGGCGCGTCGCCGACCACAGTAACGGGCATGTCGAAATCCTGTTGCGGCTGCGTGACGAGTCGGGGCGGATGATCCTCCCTGACAGTTTCATTCCTGCCGCCGAGCGCTACGGGATGATGACCACGCTGGACCGCTGGGTGGTGCAGAACGTCTTCAAGATCATTTCCGATTGCCTGAGCGATGAACATAGGCAAGGGCCGCTGGCGGTCTGCGCGATCAACTTGTCCGGCACCAGTATTGGGGATGATGCTTTTCTCGAATATTTGCGACAACAGTTCCAGATTTATGCAATTCCGCCCGAACTTATCTGTTTTGAGATTACCGAAACCAGTGCGATTTCCAATTTGGGCAGCGCTATTCGGTTTATCAACGAACTCAAAAGTCTGGGTTGCAGGTTTTCCCTGGATGACTTCTGTGCAGGCATGTCGTCATTCGCTTACTTAAAACATTTGCCTGTGGACTTTCTTAAGATTGACGGCAGTTTCGTAAAAGACATGCTCGACGATCCGATCAATCGGGCGATGGTGGAAGTGATCAACCATATCGGTCATGTGATGGGCAAAAAGACGATCGCTGAGTTCGTCGAAAGCCCTCAGATAGAGCAGGCGTTATTGGAAATCGGTGTGGACTACGCTCAGGGGTATGTAATCGAGCGACCGCAATTATTCACCTGTGAACGTCTGCACGCACGGCCCGCGAGGCAGACCCCCATGTTGTTCAGCGCCCCCGGGACTTTCCGCTGAATGACACCGATGCGACACACTCAATAAGGAGCTACACAGTGATCGATATGTTCATTAGAACCGGTCCGCTGATGGATGCCAGCAGTTACCCCTCCTGGGCGCAGCAATTGATTAAAGATTGCAGTGTCGCCAAATCAAGGGTGGTAGGGCATGAATTGTATCAACGTATGCGAGATGGAACACTGAGCTCCAAAACCATGCGCCATTACCTGATTGGTGGTTGGCCTGTGGTGGAACAGTTTGCGGTCTACATGGCCCATAACTTGACGAAAACCCGTTTCGCCCGACATCCGGGTGAAGACATGGCGCGTCGCTGGTTGATGCGCAATATTCGGGTCGAACTCAACCATGCCGACTACTGGGTAAACTGGAGTGCGGCCCATGGGGTCAATCTCGAAGACCTGCAGGCTCAACGCGTCCCTTCAGAGCTTCATGCGTTGAGTCACTGGTGCTGGCACGCGTGCTCATCGCATTCGCTGGTGGTGGCGATTGCCGCGACCAACTACGCCATTGAGGGGGCAACCGGTGAATGGTCAGCGGTGGTCTGTTCGCAGGAGACCTACGCGGACTTGTTCCCGCCGGAGCAGCGAAAGCGTGCAATGAAGTGGCTGAAGATGCACGCGCAGTACGACGATGCTCATCCGTGGGAAGCGCTGGAGATCATTTGCACGTTGGCGGGGAACAACCCCAGTGAGCAATTGCAGGCGGAACTGCGGATGGCGATCTGCAAAAGCTACGAATACATGCACCTTTTCCTGGAAAGCTGCATGACCCTGGAAAGACCGCAACGGGAAATCATTACCCCTCTGCGTGAACGTCGGTTCGCGCTGGTGGAGTAACGCTTAGCCCGCCATTTCCAGGCGATTTCGCCCTTGGCGCTTGGCCGAATAGAGCGCAGTGTCGGCGCGGCGCACCAGGCTGTCGGCGGTCTCCCCCGGCAGCAGCGTCGAGCAGCCGATGCTCACGGTCAGCTCCACAGGGCGCCCATCAACCGGATAAGTGAGCTGCAGTGCCGCGTTACGCAGGCGTTCGCCGACTAACGCGGCTGGCTCACGACCGGTATTGGACAGCACGATCAAAAACTCTTCCCCGCCAAACCTGAACACTTGGTCGATATTGCGCATGCGGCTCTTGATGCCGTCCGCAACCGCCTTGAGCACCTGATCGCCTGTCGCATGACCATGGGTGTCATTGATGCCTTTGAAGTGATCGATGTCGAGCATCAGCACCGACAGCGGTAGATGTTGGCGGCGTGCGATTTCGGTTTCACGCGTAAGAGTTTGTTCCATCGCCACGCGATTACCCGCGCCGGTCAAGGGATCACGCAGGGCGCTGAGCATGGCTGCGCGGTAGAGCAAGGCGTTGCGCATCGGGTGCAGCAGGCAGGCCAACAGCGATTCGAGCTGCCCCAGCTCTTCATCATTGAAACGCAGGTCTCGCTGAAACAGGACCTGGCCCATGTGTTCGCCTTTCAGGCTCATATCGAAACTGGCGTGCTGCCGGCCACGCGAGCCCAGTTCCAGCCGCAGATCGGTATCTTTGTGGATAAATTGCATACCTTTGAGCGCAACCAGACGTTGCACGCAGAGGAAGAACAAGCCGAGTATTTTCTCGGCTTCGAGGCTGGTTTGAAGCTGCAGCCCAAGTTGCTGGCGCAGTTTTTCAAGATCGATCGGCTCGTGTGCAGCGTGTGTCGGCGCAGAGAAGCCGAGTCGCTGCAGCTTGGCGCTGTCAAAGTCAATTGCGTTGGTGCGGGTAGGAAAACTCAAGTTTTCGTTCCTCTGTGCATCGCTGCTGGGCTTGGCAGTGTTTGAGCGAATCCAAGTCATCGCGTTCACACCGTCCATCGATATTAAGAGGATTGAGCTAGAGCCATCGGCTGACAGGCGGTCGGAGTGGACGCTGCTTGCTGTGCAGCATTACAGGGGATTACCCCGCGTTTGCGGGGCGATACTCACTTCTGCGCATCAAACGCCTGACCGTTGATGCCAGTGCTGTCCGGGCCCATCAGGTACAGGTAAACAGGCATGATTTCTTCTGGAGTCGGGTTATTCAGCGGGTTTTCGGCCGGATATGCCTGGGCGCGCATGCTAGTGCGTGTCGCCCCAGGGTTGATGCTGTTGGCGCGAACAGGTGCGACGTTGTCCAGTTCATCGGCCAGGGTTTGCATCAAGCCTTCGGTGGCGAACTTGGACACGCCGTAGGCGCCCCAATAGGCCCGACCCTTGCGCCCGACACTGCTGGAAGTGAACACCACCGAGGCGTCGTTGGACAGCTTGAGCAGTGGCAACAGCGTCGACGTCAGCATGAACATTGCGTTGACGTTGATGTGCATCACCCGCATGAAATGCTCGCCGGACAGCTGCTCGATGGGCGTGCGTGGGCCAATGATCGAAGCGTTGTGCAGTGCGCCATCAAGATGACCAAACTCCCTTTCAATCATCGCGGCGAGTTCGTCGTACTGGTGCGGTAGGGCGGTTTCCAGATTGAATGGGATCACCGCCGGCTGCGGGTGGCCAGCAGCTTCGATCTCGTCATAAACCTGAGTCAGATTGGCTTCGGTCTTGCCCAGCAGCAAGACCGTCGCACCATGGGCTGCGTAGGTTTTGGCGGCTGCGGCACCAATGCCACGGCCTGCGCCGGTGACCAGGATGATTCGGTTTTTGAGCAGATCGGGAGGGGCGGAATAGTTAAACATTCAAAATCCTCGTATTTGCCGGGGATTGCCGACCAACGTGGGAGCGGACCTGTCCGCGAAGACATCGGTACAGTCGGCAGATATTTACCGTCAGATAAGCAGCCTTCGCGGACGGGTCCTCTCTCACGGGATGCAAGTGTTCGCCAATCCTCAACACCCGCACAAAGCGTTATCCAGCACCTTGCGCAGCTCTGATGGGTGATCCACCACCACATCGGCGCCCCAGTGATCGGGGTTGTCATGGGGGTGGATATAGCCGTAGCGCACAGCGGCTGTCTTGGTGCCGGCGTCGCGTCCCGATTCGATATCGCGCAAGTCATCGCCGACGAACAACACACTGGCCGGGTCCAGGTCGAGCATCTTGCACGCCAGAATCAGCGGCTCTGGGTCAGGCTTGCTCTTGGTTACATGATCCGGGCAGATCAGCACCGCCGAGCGCTCGGACAATCCCAACTGCTCCATGATCGGCTGCGCAAACCGTACCGGCTTATTGGTCACCACGCCCCAGATCAGCTTCGCGCTTTCAATATCGGCCAACAGTTCGGCCATGCCGTCGAACAGCTTGCTGTGGACCGCGCAGTCCTGTTGGTAACGCTGGAGAAACTCCAGGCGCAGCGCTTCGAATTCCGGAGCAGAGGGGGACATTGCAAACGCGGCCGACACCATGGCTTTGGCACCGCCGGATATCTCATCGCGGATCAGCTTGTCTGCCACCGGCGCAAAACCACGCTCGGCAAGCATCGCCTGACAGATCGCAATGAAGTCCGGCGCGGTGTCGAGCAGCGTGCCGTCCATATCGAAAAGGACCGCTCTCAAGCGCATGAGTCAGGCCTCCCGCAGGGTCTGGATCATGTAGTTGACGTCAACATCGGACGCCAGCTTGTAGTGCTTGGTCAGCGGGTTGTACGTCAAGCCAATGATGTCCTTGACGTTCAGACCTGCGCTGCGGCTCCAGGCGCCGAGTTCGGAAGGGCGGATGAATTTCTTGAAATCATGGGTGCCGCGCGGCAGCAGATTCATGATGTATTCGGCGCCGATGATCGCGAACAGGTACGCCTTCGGGTTGCGGTTGATGGTGGAAAAGAATACCTGGCCGCCCGGCTTGACCATCTTGTAGCAGGCCCGGATCACCGAGGATGGATCCGGTACGTGCTCGAGCATTTCCAGGCAAGTCACTACGTCGAACTGCTCGGGCATTTCTTCGGCCAGCGCTTCGGCGGTAATCTGCCGGTATTCAACTGTCACGCCGGACTCTAGTTGATGCAACTGCGCCACCGCCAGTGGCGCCTCGCCCATGTCGATGCCCATGACGGTCGCGCCACGCAGGGCCATTGCTTCGCTCAGAATCCCGCCGCCACAACCGACGTCCAACACCTTCTTACCGGCCAGATTGACGCGCTCATCAATCCAGTTGACCCGCAGCGGATTGATGTCGTGCAGGGGTTTGAATTCGCTGTTGCGATCCCACCAGCGATGGGCCAGGGCTTCGAATTTTGCGATTTCCGCGTGGTCGACGTTGCTCATGTGTGATCCCTCTAAAATCTTGAAAAGCGATTGTCCGGTTTCGGCCCCAAGGCCCAAACGGTACTAATTGAGTTCAGGCTGCCCGGCGATGCGTCGGCCCCAGGCCTGGGCTGTTTCGGTCAGCGCGTGTTCGTCCATCCGGGTCAGGCGCTTGTCTTGGAGCAGTTGCTTGCCCGCGACCCACACATGGCTCACGCAATCGCGGCCAGTGGCATATATAAGCGCAGACACCGGATCGTAGATCGGCTGCTGAGCCAGTCCGGACAGATCGAACGCCACCATGTCCGCGGCTTTGCCCAGTTCCAGCGAGCCGGTCTGTGCTTCGATCCCCATTGCACGCGCACCGTTCAATGTCGCCATGCGCAACGCGCGATGAGCGTCCAGGGCAGTGGCGGAGCCGGCAACGGCCTTGGCCAGCAGCGCGGCCGTTCGGGTTTCTCCCAGCAGGTCCAGATCGTTGTTGCTCGCCGCGCCGTCAGTGCCAATGGCCACATTGACCCCGGCTTGCCACAGACGCTCCACGGGGCAAAAGCCGCTGGCCAGTTTCAGGTTCGATTCCGGGCAATGGATCACGCTGGAATTACTTTCCACCAGCAGCGCCAGATCGTCATCGTTGATCTGCGTCATATGCACCGCCTGGAAGCGTGGCCCCAAAAGGCCGAGGCGATTGAGTCGCGCCAAAGGCCGCTCCCCGGTCTGCTCGACGGCTTGATGCACCTCGAAAGCGGTTTCGTGCACGTGCATATGAATCATCGCGTCAAGCTCGTCGGCGATAACTCGAATCTTCACCAGGTTATCGTCACTGACGGTGTACGGTGCGTGAGGACCGATGGCGATTTTGATGCGCGGGTGGTGGGCAAGGTCGTTGAACAGCTCGACGCCGATGTGCAGGGATTCATCAGCATCGCGCGCACCGGGGATCGGGAAATCCAGCACTGGCACGGTGATCTGCGCGCGAATGCCACTGTTGTGCACACGGTCGCAGGCGATCTTCGGGAAAAAATACATGTCAGAGAAGCACGTGATGCCGCCCTTGAGTTGCTCGGCAATGGCCAGGTCGGTGCCATCGCTGACGAAGGCTTCGTTGACCCACTTGGCCTCGGCGGGCCAGATATGGTTTTCGAGCCAACTCATCAGCGGCAAATCGTCCGCCAACCCGCGAAACAGCGTCATGGCCGCGTGGCCGTGGGCGTTGATCAGGCCGGGGCTCAATAACATGCCGGGCAGTTCACGGACCTCGGTGGCCTTCAGCCGCAGCGCTTGCGAAGCGGGGCCGATGTAAGCGATGACGCCGTCGCGGATGCCCAGCGCATGGTCCTGAAGGACGACGCCTGCAGGCTCGACCGGGACCAGCCATGTAGGCAGGAGCAGCAGGTCGAGCGGGGCGGCGGAATCCGGCATGGCGGGGCATCCATTGACTTGATACGAGGACGGCGAAGTATACCCGAGCGTCTTCGCGATCGGCTCGCTATAATCGGCCGCTTTTTTGGCTGGTGGCAATTTGCTTCCCGGCATCAGTGCGTAACGTTCAGCGGCATGCAGCGTCTGGCGTAGTGTTTTCGAATTATCATCATGTGGGGTGTGCAATGCGCGATCGACTAATGGCTGCGGAAAAGGTGAAGGCCATCGATTGGCGGGACGGCACGTTGCACCTGCTCGATCAGCGGGTTCTGCCCGTCGAAGAAACCTGGCTTGCTTACACGACCGCCGAAAACGTGGCCGAGGCGATTCGCTCGATGGTGGTACGCGGCGCGCCCGCTATCGGTATCGCCGCCGCCTACGGCATCGCGCTTGCGGTAAATGAGCGTTTTGCCTCAGGCGGCGACTGGCGTGCGGCGCTCGAGCAAGACTTTACTTCATTGGCCAATTCGCGGCCCACAGCCGTGAACCTGTTCTGGGCGCTGAACCGCATGCGCGAACGTCTGCAGCGCCTCAAGGACGGGGAAGACCCTCGCGCGGCCATGGAGGCCGAGGCCGTCGGCATTCATCTCAGTGATCGCGAAGCCAACCTGACCATGGCGCAATTGGGCGCCGACCTGATCCGCAAGCATCAGGGCAATCTGCAAATCGTCCTTACCCACTGCAACGCCGGCGCGCTGGCGACCGGTGGTTTCGGCACCGCGCTGGGTGTCATCCGCGCGGCCCATATAGAAGGCATGATCGAGCGCGTCTACGTCGACGAAACCCGGCCGTGGTTGCAGGGTTCGCGGCTGACGGCATGGGAACTGGTCAACGAAGGCATCCCGGTCACGGTGAATGCTGACTCCGCTGCTGCGCATCTGATGAAGACCAAAGGCGTCACCTGGGTCGTCGTCGGCGCGGATCGCATCACCGCCAATGGCGATGTCGCCAACAAGATCGGCACCTATCAACTGGCCGTCGCAGCCATGCATCACGGCGTGCGCTTCATGGTGGTCGCACCCAGTTCTACCATCGATATGGCGCTGGCCAGTGGCGATGACATCCCCATCGAGGAGCGCGACGGCCGCGAGTTACTGGAAGTAGGTGGCCATCGCATCGGTGCAGATGTCGATGTGTTCAATCCGGTATTCGATGTGACGCCTGCCGACCTGATTGATGTCATCGTGACCGAGAAGGGCATTGTCGAGCGTCCCGATAGCGCAAAAATGACCCAGCTAATGTGCAGAAAGCGCTTGCATTGATCGGCGATGAGGGTGCGCGTTTCGGGATGCGTAATGCTCTATTGGGCCCTGTAAGCGCTTCTCAGGCGTCTGGTGGCGAAATGGCCCATATTCAGCGCTTTCAAAGTCTTCGTGCCTGACGGCGATTGTGGTAACATCCGGCGGTTTCCAGAAGGGCTCGATGCAGCCCTCTTCACTGCGCAAATCCCAGGCATAAACAGCTGATTTGTCGTAAGTCGTCGTCAGGCAAAAGCCGGCTGCGACAAGCTTCGTTCGTCCCGCATGGATGTGACGGAGTTTCACCAGAAAAAGGAATCAGGCTTCATGGGCGAACTGGCCAAAGAAATCCTCCCGGTCAATATCGAAGACGAGCTCAAGCAGTCCTACCTTGACTACGCGATGAGCGTCATCGTTGGACGAGCTCTGCCGGATGCGCGCGATGGCTTGAAGCCCGTGCACCGGCGTGTACTGTTCGCAATGAGCGAACTGAACAACGACTGGAACAAGCCGTACAAGAAATCCGCCCGTGTGGTCGGTGACGTGATCGGTAAGTATCACCCCCACGGCGACACCGCGGTCTACGACACTATCGTTCGTATGGCGCAACCCTTCTCCATGCGTTACCTGCTGGTAGACGGCCAGGGCAACTTCGGTTCGGTCGACGGCGACAACGCTGCGGCCATGCGATACACCGAAGTGCGCATGACCAAGCTGGCCCACGAGCTGCTGGCTGACCTGCACAAGGAAACCGTGGACTGGGTGCCGAACTACGACGGCACCGAGATGATCCCTGCCGTGATGCCAACGCGCATCCCGACGCTGCTGGTCAACGGTTCCAGCGGTATTGCGGTCGGCATGGCCACCAACATCCCGCCGCACAACCTGGGCGAAGTCATTGACGGCTGCCTGGCGCTCATCGACAACCCCGAGTTGACCATCGATGAGTTGATGCAGTACATCCCCGGCCCCGACTTCCCGACAGCTGCGATCATCAACGGTCGCGCCGGTATCGTCGAAGCCTACCGCACCGGCCGTGGCCGCATTTATATGCGCGCGCGTTCCTTCGTCGAAGACATCGACAAGGTCGGTGGCCGCCAGCAGATCGTCATCAGCGAACTGCCATACCAGCTCAACAAGGCCCGCCTGATCGAGAAGATCGCCGAGCTGGTTAAAGAGAAGAAACTCGAAGGTATTACCGAACTGCGCGACGAGTCCGACAAGGACGGTATGCGCGTCGTGATCGAGCTGCGCCGTGGCGAAGTGCCGGAAGTGGTGCTGAACAACCTCTACGCCCAGACCCAACTGCAAAGCGTGTTCGGGATCAACATCGTTGCCCTGATCGATGGCCGCCCGCGCATCCTGAATCTCAAGGATCTGCTGGAAGCGTTCATTCGTCACCGTCGCGAAGTCGTCACCCGTCGTACCGTATTCGAGCTGCGCAAGGCCCGCGAACGTGGTCACATTCTTGAAGGTCAAGCGGTTGCCCTGTCGAACATCGACCCGGTCATCGCTCTGATCAAGGCCTCGCCGACGCCGGCAGAAGCCAAAGAAGGCCTGATCAGCACGGGGTGGGAATCGAGTGCCGTGATGGACATGGTCGAGCGCGCTGGCGCCGAATCGTCCCGTCCGGACAACCTCGATCCACAGTACGGTCTGCGTGATGGCAAGTATTTCCTGTCGCCAGAACAGGCGCAGGCGATCCTTGAATTGCGTCTGCATCGTCTGACGGGTCTGGAACACGAAAAACTGCTCACCGAGTATCAGGAAATCCTGATCCAGATCGGCGAGCTGCTGCGCATCCTCAACAGCGCTGTGCGTCTGATGGAAATCATCCGCGAAGAGCTGGAGCTGATCCGCGCCGAATACGGCGATGTCCGTCGCACCGAGATTCTCGATGCACGCCTGGATCTCACCCTCGGCGACCTGATCACCGAAGAAGAGCGCGTCGTCACCATTTCCCACAGCGGCTATGCCAAGACCCAGCCTTTGGCGGTCTATCAAGCGCAGCGCCGCGGCGGTAAAGGTAAATCGGCTACCGGCATCAAGGATGAGGACTACATTGCTCACCTGCTGGTTGCCAACAGTCACACCACGCTGCTGATGTTCTCAAGCAAAGGCAAGGTGTACTGGCTCAAGACCTACGAGATCCCGGAAGCCTCTCGCGCTGCCCGTGGTCGTCCGCTGGTCAACCTGTTGCCGTTGAGCGAAGGCGAGTACATCACCACCATGTTGCCGGTGGACCTCGAAGCTATGCGCAAGCAGGCTGACGAGGAAGACGTTGACGCCATCGAAGGCGAAATCGACGACGCCAGTGAAGCGAGCGACGAAACCGAAGAAGAGCGCAAGGCGCGTATCAAGGCTGCAGACAAGAAGAAGGCACCGTTCATCTTCATGTCCACGGCCAACGGTACGGTCAAGAAGACGCCGCTAGTGGCTTTCAGCCGTCAGCGTAGCGTCGGCCTGATCGCGCTGGAGCTGGACGAAGGCGACATCCTGATTTCGGCTGCCATCACTGACGGCGAGCAGGAAATCATGCTGTTCTCCGACGGCGGCAAAGTGACGCGTTTCAAGGAATCCGACGTGCGCGCCATGGGCCGTACGGCTCGCGGCGTACGCGGCATGCGTCTGCAGGAAGGTCAGAAACTGATCTCCATGCTGATCCCTGAAGAAGGCAGCGAAATCCTCACGGCTTCCGAGCGCGGCTTCGGCAAGCGCACGGCGATCTCCGAGTTCCCTGAGTACAAGCGTGGCGGTCAGGGCGTTATCGCCATGGTCAGCAACGACCGTAACGGCCGACTGGTTGGGGCGGTACAGGTGCAGAATGGCGAGGAGATCATGCTGATTTCCGACCAGGGCACGCTGGTTCGTACTCGTGTTGATGAAGTGTCGAGCCTGGGTCGCAACACCCAAGGCGTGACGCTGATCAAGCTGGCCAAGGACGAGAAGCTCGTGGGCCTTGAGCGTGTTCAGGAACCCTCGGAAGTTGAAGGCGAAGAGCTGGAAGGCGAAGGCTTCGAAGGCGAAGAAATCGACGGCGAAATCGTGGAAGGCGAAGTGCTCGGCGGCGATGCCGATGAGTCTGGCGCTGATCTGCAAGCCGACGCTGCTTCCGACGAAGAAGAGTCCAAGGACTGACGCTGAAAATGGGGGGCGCCCAAGCCCCCTTGTAGGAGCTGCCGAAGGCTGCGATAGCGATTTGCCTTATCTCTCGCAATCGCAGCCTTCGGCGGCTCCTACACTGTTTCACCGGTTAAGAATTCAACGAATTGCATGACGAGAGTGGATATGAGCAAGCGAGCCTTTAACTTCTGCGCCGGCCCAGCCGCGCTTCCTGAAGCTGTTCTGCTGCGCGCCCAGGCGGAACTTCTCGATTGGCACGGCAAAGGCCTGTCGGTTATGGAAATGAGCCACCGCAGCGGTGAGTTCGTCTCCATTGCGACCAAAGCCGAACAGGATCTTCGCGATCTGCTGTCCATTCCCTCCAACTACAAAGTGCTGTTTCTACAGGGCGGCGCAAGCCAGCAGTTCGCTCAGGTTCCGCTGAACCTGCTGCCCGAAGACGGCACTGCTGATTACATCGACACCGGCATCTGGTCACAGAAATCCATCGAAGAAGCGTCGCGCTATGGCCATATCAACGTCGCCGCCAGCGCCAAGCCCTACGACTATTTCGCCATCCCCGGCCAGAACGAGTGGAAGCTGAGCAAAGACGCTTCTTACGTTCATTACGTCCCCAACGAAACCATCGGTGGCCTGGAATTCAACTGGATTCCTGAAACCGGCGACGTGCCGCTGGTCGCCGATATGTCCTCGGACATCCTGTCCCGCCCGGTGGACGTGTCCCGGTTCGGCATGATCTTCGCAGGTGCACAGAAAAACATCGGGCCGAGTGGCATTGTCGTCGCGATCATTCGTGAAGACCTGCTGGGTCGCGCGCGTTCGGTGTGCCCGACCATGCTTAATTACAAGGTCGCAGCGGATAACGGCTCCATGTACAACACACCGCCGACGCTGGCCTGGTACCTGTCGGGCCTGGTATTTGAGTGGCTCAAGGAGCAGGGCGGCGTTGAAGAGATCGCCAAGCGCAATGAAATCAAACAGCGCACGCTGTATGACTTCATCGACGCCAGCGGCCTGTACAGCAACCCGATCAACAAATCCGACCGCTCGTGGATGAACGTGCCATTCCGTCTGGCTGACGACCGGATGGATAAGCCGTTCCTCGTGGGCGCCGACCAGCGCGGCCTGCTCAACCTCAAGGGCCACCGCTCGGTAGGCGGCATGCGCGCCTCCATCTACAACGCCATTGACCTCACCGCGGTCAACGCGCTGATTGCGTACATGGCAGAGTTCGAGAAGGAACACGGTTAATGTCTGAACAAGAACTCAAGGCACTGCGCCTGCGCATCGACAGTCTGGACGAGAAGGTTCTGGAGCTGATCAGCGAACGTGCGCGCTGCGCACAGGAAGTCGCACGGGTGAAGATGTCGACCCTGGCCGAAGGCGAAGTGCCGGTGTTCTATCGTCCAGAACGCGAAGCCCAGGTGCTCAAGCGGGTCATGGAGCGTAATCGTGGCCCGTTGAGCAACGAAGACATGGCGCGCTTGTTCCGTGAAATCATGTCGTCGTGCCTGGCCCTGGAGCAGCCGTTGAAGGTGGCCTACCTCGGTCCAGAGGGTACGTTCACCCAAGCCGCTGCGATGAAACATTTCGGCCATGCCGTGATCAGCCTGCCTATGGCTGCGATTGACGAAGTGTTCCGCGAAGTGGCCGCCGGTGCGGTCAACTTCGGGGTGGTGCCCGTGGAAAACTCAACCGAAGGTGCGGTCAACCACACCCTCGACAGTTTCCTTGAGCACGACATGGTCATCTGTGGCGAAGTCGAGCTGCGTATTCACCACCATTTGCTGGTAGGCGAAAACACCAAGACCGACAGCATCAGTCGCATCTATTCCCATGCTCAATCGCTGGCGCAGTGCCGCAAGTGGCTGGACGCGCATTACCCGAATGTGGAGCGCGTCGCTGTTTCCAGCAACGCCGAAGCCGCCAAACGCGTCAAGGGCGAGTGGAATTCTGCTGCCATCGCCGGTGACATGGCTGCAGGCCTGTATGGCCTGACGCGGATTGCTGAAAAGATCGAAGACCGCCCGGATAACTCGACGCGGTTTCTAATGATAGGTAGCCAGGAAGTCCCACCGACTGGCGACGACAAAACCTCGATCATCGTATCGATGAGCAACAAGCCCGGCGCGCTGCATGAATTGCTGGTGCCTTTCCATGAGAACGGAATCGACCTGACCCGTATCGAGACACGACCTTCGCGCAGCGGTAAATGGACCTATGTGTTCTTTATTGATTTCGTCGGTCATCACCGCGATCCATTGATCAAAGCGGTGCTTGAGCGCATCAGCCAAGAAGCGGTAGCACTCAAAGTGCTGGGTTCCTACCCGAAAGCGGTTCTCTGACGAGGTAAGTGATTCATGAGTGGCGACTTCCTCGCGCTGGCGCAATCCGGCGTGCAAAAACTATCGCCGTACGTTCCCGGTAAACCGGTGGACGAACTGGCGCGCGAGCTGGGCATCGACCCTGCGCACATCATTAAGCTGGCCAGTAACGAAAACCCGTCGGGCGCAAGCCCCAAGGCGCTGGCAGCGATCCATGACCAACTGGCCGAACTGACCCGCTACCCCGACGGCAACGGGTTTGACCTGAAAGCACGTCTGGCCGAGCGCTGCGGTGTTCAGCCAAATCAGGTCACGCTAGGCAATGGCTCTAACGACATTCTGGAAATCGTGGCCCGCGCCTATCTGGCGCCGGGTTTGAATGCGGTGTTCAGTCAGCACGCATTCGCTATCTATCCGATCGTGACTCAGGCCGTCGGTGCCGACGCACGCGTCGCTCCTGCTAAAGATTGGGGTCATGACCTGCAGGCAATGCTGGCAGCCATCGACAGCAACACCCGGGTAGTCTTCATTGCCAACCCCAATAACCCGACCGGGACCTGGTTCGGTCCGCAGGCGCTGGCGGACTTCCTCGCCGATGTGCCAAAAGACGTGCTGGTGGTGCTGGACGAGGCCTACATCGAGTACGCCGAAGGCGCCGATTTGCCTGACGGTCTTAACTTTCTGGCCGATCACCCGAATCTGCTGGTCTCGCGCACGTTCTCCAAGGCTTACGGTCTGGCTTCGCTGCGCGTGGGTTACGGCTTGTCGACAGCGGTGGTGGCGGATGTACTGAATCGCGTGCGTCAGCCATTCAACGTCAACAGCTTTGCGCTGGCAGCAGCGACTGCGGCGCTTGACGATGTCGAGTATGTGGCCCAAAGCCGTCGCCTGAACGAGATCGGCATGCAGCAATTGCAGGACGGCTTGCGCGAGTTGAGCTTGAGTTGGGTGCCATCCAAAGGCAACTTTCTTGCGGTTGACTTGGGTCGCGAAGCAGCGTCTGTGTATGAAGGGCTGCTTCGCGAGGGTGTGATCGTGCGTCCGGTCGGCGGATATGGCATGCCCAATCACCTGCGGGTCAGCATCGGACTGCCTTCGGAGAACAGTCGTTTTCTGGAAGCGTTGAGCAAGGTTCTGGCGCGTGGTTGATGTCATCTCTGCGCAATCGGCGCAGCCTATCATCGGTCGCCTGGTGGTGGTCGGGCTGGGTCTTATCGGAGGGTCGTTTGCCAAGGGTGTGCGTGAGAGCGGGCTGTGCCGCGAAGTCGTAGGCGTGGATCTCGATCCGCAATCACGCCAGCGTGCTGTCGAACTGGGCGTGGTGGATCGCTGCGAAGATAGCCTGGCTGCTGCGTGTATTGGGGCCGATGTGATTCAGCTCGCTGTCCCGATCCTGTCCATGGAGAAATTGCTGGGTATTTTGGCGACGCTGGATCTGGGCGATTCCGTGCTGACGGATGTAGGCAGCGCCAAAGGCAATGTGGTGCGCGCAGCCAAAGAAGCGTTCGGCGCGATGCCTGCGCGCTTTGTGCCGGGGCACCCGATTGCCGGGTCCGAGCAGAGCGGGGTTGAGGCTTCGAATGCCCAGCTGTTTCGCCATCACAAAGTGATCCTGACGCCGCTGGAAGGGACCGATCCATCGGCACTGGCGCTGGTTGATCGACTCTGGTCGGCGCTGGGTGCCGATGTCGAGCACATGCAGGTCGAGCGCCACGACGAAGTCTTGGCCGCCACCAGCCATTTGCCTCACTTGCTGGCGTTCGGGCTTGTCGACTCGTTGGCCAAGCGTAACGAGAATCTGGAAATCTTCCGCTACGCTGCGGGCGGTTTCCGCGATTTCACCCGCATTGCCGGGAGTGATCCGGTGATGTGGCATGACATCTTTCTCGCCAACCGCGAGGCGGTGTTACGAACTTTGGATACGTTTCGCAGTGATCTGGACGCGCTGCGCGAAGCAGTCAGTGCGGGTGACGGGGCGCAATTGATGGGTGTCTTTACCCGGGCGCGTATGGCTCGTGAACATTTCGGTGAAATCCTTGCGCGTCGTGCGCAAGGAGGGAAGGGCGTCGTTCCCGGGAAGCCGGATCTGATAGCCAGTCCGGGTGGCTTCGTGAACGGGCGGGTTCATGTCGGCAACGACAGTGAGTCGTTGGCGACTTTGCTGGTGGGCGCTTGCGTCACTGAAAGCTCGGACCTGTGGCTCGATCAGGCAGTGATCAGTCCTGTGCTGGCCGGTGTCATCGAAATTCTGCATTTGATGGGAGCTGACATCACCACTGAAAATCAACGCCAAGTGGGGGCCGAATCCGTCGCGGATCTGCGCGTGCGGCACGCGCTGTTGACGGCTGTCGACATTCCCGAGGCGCTGGTTTCTCAAGCAATCGATGAATTCCCCGTGCTTTTGGTCGCTGCGGCCTGCGCCCAAGGGCGTACCGTATGGCGATGCGACCAGGAACTTCGAGCTCAGCAATTGGACCGGATTCAGGCCATGGCTGATGGGTTATCGGGATTGGGCGTAACAGTTGAGATTACTTCAGACGGCATCATCATCGAAGGCGGTTCGATCCGTGGTGGTGAAGTCCAGGCGCGGGGCGATCACGGGATCGCCATGGCGTTGAGCATTGCATCGTTGCGAGCAACGGCACCGATTCTTATCCATGACTGTGCCAATGTCGCAACTTCTTTCCCCGGTTTCCTGGCGCACTGCGCACAGGTGGGTATTCGTGTAGCGCAAGAGGGGCAATCGTGAAAGCTCAAGCTCCGGTCATTACGATCGACGGACCAAGTGGTTCAGGGAAGGGCACAGTGGCAGGGCTGCTGGCCAAACGTCTGGGGTGGTGCCTGCTCGATTCCGGCGCGCTCTATCGTTTGCTGGCATTCGCGGCCCGCAATCACGGCGTGGACCTGACCAACGAGGAAGCGCTGAAACTGTTGGCGGCGCATCTGGACGTTCAGTTCGAAGCCGCGACTGACGATCACGGGCAGCGCATCATTCTCGAAGGTGAGGATGTGACCCTGGCGATTCGTAATGAACAGGTTGGCAGCGGTGCATCCCAAGTGGCTTCGCTGCCGGCGGTGCGTGAGTCGTTGCTGCAGCGCCAGCGCGCATTTCAAGAGTTTCCTGGCTTGATTGCCGACGGCCGGGACATGGGCACAGTGGTGTTTCCAGCCGCGCCGCTGAAGGTTTTTCTGACCGCCAGCGCCGAGGAGCGTGCCCGACGTCGTTACTTGCAGTTGAAGGCCAAAGGTGATGATGTTAGTCTGTCGAGTCTGCTAGATGAGATATGTGCACGTGATGAACGTGACACCCAGCGAGCGGTAGCACCGCTCAAGCCAGCGCACGACGCTATACAGCTGGATTCCACCGAATTATCTATCGAGCAGGTGTTGGAACGCATCCTGAGTGAAGTCGCCCTGCGCGACCTCGTCGGATGACCAGAGAGCCGTGCGGGAGACCAGTCATAGTCCCGCAGGCTTTCTTTCATATGAACGAAACCCACGTCGACTGGGATGTGGCAGATGGGCGTATTCTTCGCCCTTATCAACAGGAATTAAAATGAGCGAAAGCTTTGCTGAACTTTTCGAAGAAAGCCTAAAGACCCTTAACCTTCAGGCCGGTTCGATCATCACCGCTATCATCGTTGATATCGACTACCAGGCTGGTTGGGTTACGGTTCACGCCGGTCTGAAATCTGAAGGCCTCATCCCGCTGGAGCAGTTCCACAACGACGCTGGCGAGCTGACCATCAAGATCGGCGACGAAGTTCATGTTGCTCTTGACGCGGTCGAAGACGGCTTTGGCGAGACCAAACTGTCCCGCGAGAAAGCCAAGCGTGCTGAGTGCTGGATCGTTCTGGAAGCGGCTTTCGCTGCTGAAGAAGTGGTCAAGGGCGTTATCAACGGTAAGGTTAAAGGCGGCTTCACTGTCGACGTTAACGGCATCCGTGCGTTCTTGCCTGGTTCTTTGGTTGACGTGCGCCCTGTGCGTGACACGACCCACCTGGAAGGCAAAGAGCTCGAATTCAAGGTCATCAAACTCGACCAGAAACGCAACAACGTTGTCGTTTCCCGTCGTAGCGTCCTGGAAGCCGAGAACAGTGCAGAGCGCGAAGCGCTGCTGGAATCCTTGCAGGAAGGCCAACAGGTCAAAGGTATCGTCAAAAACCTCACCGATTACGGCGCATTCGTCGATCTGGGTGGCGTGGATGGCTTGCTGCACATCACCGACATGGCCTGGAAGCGTATCAAGCATCCATCGGAAATCGTCAATGTTGGCGATGAGATCGATGTCAAGGTTCTGAAGTACGATCGCGAGCGCAATCGTGTTTCTCTGGGCCTCAAGCAACTGGGCGAAGACCCATGGGTTGCTATCAAAGCCCGTTACCCGGAAGGCACTCGCGTAACTGCGCGTGTTACCAACCTGACCGACTACGGCTGCTTCGCAGAGCTGGAAGAAGGCGTGGAAGGCCTGGTACACGTTTCCGAAATGGACTGGACCAACAAAAACATCCACCCTTCGAAAGTCGTTCAGGTTGGCGACGAAGTGGAAGTTATGGTTCTGGACATCGACGAAGAGCGTCGTCGTATCTCCCTCGGCATCAAGCAGTGCAAATCTAACCCATGGGAAGATTTCTCTGGCCAGTTCAACAAGGGCGATAAGATCTCCGGAACCATCAAGTCGATCACCGATTTCGGTATCTTCATTGGTCTGGACGGTGGCATCGACGGCCTGGTTCACCTGTCCGATATCTCCTGGAACGAAGTCGGCGAAGAAGCCGTACGTCGTTTCAAGAAGGGCGACGAGCTTGATACCGTCATCCTGTCGGTTGATCCAGAGCGCGAACGCATTTCGCTCGGCATCAAGCAGCTGGAAAGCGATCCGTTCTCCGAGTACGTCACTGTCAATGACAAAGGCGCAATCGTCCGCGGTATCGTTAAAGAAGTTGACGCCAAAGGCGCCATCATCACTCTGGCCGACGACATCGAAGCTACCCTCAAAGCATCTGAAATCAGCCGCGACCGTGTAGAAGATGCACGCAACGTTCTGAAAGAAGGCGAAGAGATTGAAGCCAAGATCATCAGCGTTGACCGCAAGAGCCGCGTAATCAGCTTGTCCATCAAGTCGAAAGACGTTGAAGACGAGAAAGAAGCGATCCAGAGCCTGCGTAGCAAGCCTGAAACCGCTGAAAACACAGGTCCTACCACTCTTGGTGATCTGTTGCGCGCACAGATGGAAAAGCAGAACTAAGTTCAGCTTAGCCATTTAAAAAGGGCGACTTCGGTCGCCCTTTTTTGTGCCTGGAATTTGTACATTCATTCTAATGGCCCAATGCCTGATTGGATGACGAACATAACTCCACGCCTGGGCTGTTCAAATCGATCTGGTCATGCTAAAACCTTCGGACCGCTTTTCCTAGCTGCTTGAAAAAGAAGGGAAAAATATGACGAAGTCGGAGTTGATCGAACGGATTGTCACCCATCAAGGGCTTCTCTCATCCAAGGATGTTGAGCTGGCCATCAAGACTATGCTTGAGCAAATGTCTCAATGTCTGGCGACCGGCGACCGTATCGAAATACGGGGCTTTGGCAGCTTCTCATTGCATTACCGAGCGCCCCGCGTAGGCCGTAACCCTAAGACGGGCCAATCTGTAAGCCTGGATGGTAAATTCGTACCTCATTTCAAGCCTGGAAAAGAATTGCGGGATCGGGTGAACGAAGAAGAAGAGGAAGGCCTCCAATAGCCTGTCAAGGGAGGGGTGAAATGCGAAACGTCAAACGCTTGGTATTTTTTGTAGTTGTGCTACTGATCGTGGCGGCAACGGTAGTGTTCATGTTGGAAAATCAGCAGGCCTTCTCGCTAGTGTTCTTCGGCTGGTCCGCACCGAAACTCTCGATAGCTGTACCCGTCATCCTGGCGCTATTGGTCGGTATGATAATTGGGCCAATGTTGGCATGGATAACGGGTTTGCGCAGAAAGCCCAAATCTTTCCGGAGCCTGTAAAGTCGATAGCGCACGTTGCGCTCCCTGGCCAGCTAACCGGTACCCTCATGCGGCGCTCAAGTCGTGAAGGTTACCGACGCGATGAATCCACTGCCCAAGAAAATGTAAATCCGGCCCTCAAACAGATGCTTCCCGCCTGACATCCTGCTAGCCTCCCGCTTCCGTCATTTTGGTCATGTCATGCCAACAAAAATACTGATAACAGGCGCTTCTGGCTTCTTGGGGCGGGCATTGGTCAGTACGTTGAGCGCTGACACCCATCTCAAAATCACGGCAGCGAGTCGTAGCCCCATTCCCGATGTCCCCAGCACCGTGACTCCGTATCTGTTGAGTGATATCAATGCGACGACTGCCTGGAGCGCTGCACTCGATGTCGAGGTAGTCATCCACGCTGCTGCGCGTGTTCACGTAATGAACGACGACGCGGACGACCCGCTCGCCTCATTTCGCGAAGTTAATACGGCTGGCACGCTGAACTTGGCTCAGCAAGCGGCGAAGGCCGGTGTGAAGCGTTTTATCTTCATCAGTTCAGTGAAGGTGAATGGCGAAAGTACGGCTGCGGGTCAAAAATTTCTCGCCGATGACATGTGTGCGCCGTCCGACCCTTACGGTATCTCGAAATACGAAGCGGAACAGGGCTTGATGGAACTCTCCGCCTCCACCGGAATGGAGATCGTGGTTATTCGCCCTGTCCTTGTATACGGTCCGGGAGTCAAAGCAAACTTTCATCAATTAATGCGCATTCTCCGAAGTGGTTTTCCGATGCCCTTGGGAGCAGTGAATAACTCTCGCAGCTTGGTGAGTCTGGACAACCTCATCGATCTCATTCGAGTCTGTCTTGAGCACCCGGCAGCAGCGAACCAAAGATTCCTGGTAAGTGACGGCGACGATGTGTCGACCACTGAACTCGCACGACTGATATTAAAGTTTTCCGGTTCAAAATCCTGGCTAATACCTGTCCCTGACAATCTGATTTTCACTTTGGCAAATCTTGCCGGGCGCGGGGCTTCTGCTCGTCGAGTCTTGGGCTCACTGCAAGTTGATATCGACAAAACTCGGACACTGTTGAACTGGTCGCCACCTGTTTCCCTTCAACGCGGGCTCAAACAGACGGTCGAACACTTTATGAAAGCAGGAAAGAAATGAATTACGGTGAGCTGATCTCGCTGGGGGTGCTAGTTTCATTTGCACTCACTTTCTGTTTAAGACGCTACGCTCTGCACAAGAGCCTGCTGGATATTCCCAACGCCAGAAGTTCGCATTCCACGCCTACTCCTCGAGGCGGTGGTGTTGCAATTGTGGTGAGTCATGTTTTTGCCATGACGCTTCTGGTTGGGGCCGGAATGCTCGACAGTTCTGCGTTTATTGCGATGGCTGGCGCAGGGCTGTTAATTGCGGTGATCGGATTCATCGACGACCACAACCATATACCGGCTCGATGGCGCTTGTTAGGGCACTTTGTTGCGGCAGGGTGGGGCTTGTTCTGGCTAGGGGGCCTTGCGCCACTTAGCTTTCAGGGCGTAACTGTAGACCTGGGGCTCTTGGGAAGCATATTTGCCGCGTTTTATCTGGTGTGGATACTCAATCTCTACAACTTCATGGATGGCATTGACGGCATCGCCAGCGTTGAGGCGTTATGTGTCTGCGGGGGCGCAGTGCTGATTTATGCATTAACTGGCCATCCGGATTTGATTGGGATGCCTCTCGCATTGGCCGCGGCGGTGGCAGGTTTTCTGTTCTGGAATTTCCCACCTGCCAGGATCTTCATGGGAGATGCGGGCAGTGGATTTCTGGGCGTATCCCTTGGTCTCCTGTCCTTGCGGGCAGGTTGGACGTCATCGTCACTGATGTATTCGTGGCTTATTTTGCTCGGGGTATTCGTGGTGGACGCTACATTTACCCTCGGTCGTCGACTGCTGCGTGGCGACAAAGTCTACGAAGCGCACAGGAGTCATGCCTATCAATTTGCTTCTCGTCGCTACGGAGGTCACCTGCCTGTAACGGTCGCCGTGGCAGTAATCAATATTGTATGGCTGATGCCCATTGCGTTGGCGGTAGCGGTGTTCGAGCTGGACGGAATTATTGGTATATTGATTGCTTACCTTCCACTTGTGGCTTTGGCGATCAGGTTTCACGCTGGAGAGTTGGAACATAACGGATAAGCCGCAGTCACTCGTTGTAGAATTAATTATTGCAGTACATTTCACCTGCCCCAAGGAGTAGGGTTGTCTGGGGTTTTGCCGATAGGAGTTTGCGCAGGTGTTTGAGGGAATCATGGGTAAATTACGCGCCTTCCTGGTCGCTTTACCGCGCCGGCAGAAACGGGTAATTCAGGTTGCGACCGATATCGTGCTGGTCTGGTTCGCGCTGTGGATGGCATTTGTGGTGCGCTTGGGTATTGACGACCTGATCAACCCCCTCGAAATACACACCTGGTTATTCGCCAGCGCTCCCGTCATCGCCATCCCGTTGTTTATCCGATTCGGTATGTATCGCGCGGTTATGCGCTATTTCGGCAACGACGCGCTTGTGGCGATCATCAAAGCGGTCAGCCTGTCTGCGTTGATTCTTGGGGTTGTCGTGTATCTCTACAGCAACCACGAACACGTCGTTCCCCGCTCTGTGATGTTCAATTACTGGTGGCTGAGCCTGGTCATGATTGGCGGCCTTCGCTTGGCCATGCGCCAGTATTTCCTGGGCGACTGGTTTGCTGCAGCGCAGCATATGCCGTTCACCAGCCGGGACGATGGCCTGCCCAAAGTGGCGGTTTATGGTGCGGGTGCCGCAGGCAATCAATTGGTCGCGGCGTTGCGAATGGGCCGCGCCATGCGCCCGGTAGCGTTTATCGACGATGACGATTCCATCTCCAATCGGGTCATTTCAGGGCTGCTGGTTTACAAGCCAAAGCATATCCAGCAGATGATTGAATCCACCGGCGCCCAAGAAATCTTGCTGGCGATTCCGTCCTCTGCTCGAGCCCGACGCCGTGAAATTCTCGGGCTTCTGGAAAGCTTCCCGCTGCACGTTCGCAGCGTCCCCAACTTCACTGAATTGGCCGCAGGGCGTGTCAAGGTTGATGATTTGCAGGAGGTGGACATTGGTGACCTGCTTGGACGAGACGCCGTACCGGCACAGCCAGAGCTGCTGAAACATTGCATCACCGATCAGTGCGTTCTGGTCACCGGCGCGGGGGGGTCTATTGGCTCGGAGCTGTGTCGACAGATATTACTTCTCAAACCCACCACGCTGTTGCTGCTGGACCACGGCGAATTCAATCTCTACACAATCCTTTCCGAACTCGAAGAGCGCCTCCAGCGCGAAGCGTTGAACGTAAAACTGCTGCCTATCCTGGGTTCGGTGCGTAACCACGCCAAGCTGCTCGACGTAATGAAGACGTGGCGTGTGAATACGGTCTATCACGCCGCTGCCTACAAACATGTGCCGATGGTTGAACACAACATCGCCGAGGGCGTGATGAACAACGTCATCGGGACACTTAATACCGCTCAAGCCGCTTTACAGGCCGGCGTCGCCAACTTTGTTCTTATTTCCACGGACAAGGCGGTCCGGCCGACCAACGTGATGGGCAGTACCAAACGTCTGGCCGAATTGACCCTGCAAGCCTTGAGTAGAGAAACAGCGCCCGTCATGTATGGCGACCGATCCAACGTGCATCAGGTCAATAAAACCCGATTCATCATGGTGCGGTTCGGCAACGTGCTCGGTTCCTCTGGTTCGGTCATTCCGCTGTTTCACAAGCAGATAAAGTCCGGTGGGCCACTCACTGTTACGCACCCGAAGATCACTCGGTATTTCATGACGATCCCCGAAGCTGCGCAGTTGGTGATTCAGGCGGGATCGATGGGGCAGGGCGGTGATGTGTTCGTGCTGGACATGGGCGAGCCGGTGAAGATTATCGAGCTGGCAGAAAAGATGGTTCATTTGTCGGGCTTGAGTATCCGCTCCGAGAAGAATCCACAGGGTGATATCGCTATTGAGTTCACTGGCCTGCGTCCCGGCGAAAAGTTGTATGAAGAACTTCTGATCGGCGACAACGTTGCAGCCACCAGCCACCCGATGATCATGAGTGCTCACGAGGATCACGTAAGCTGGGATGTTTTCAAGTCACGTCTGTCTGCACTCCTGCAGGCCGTTGAGGACGATGACTACACACTGGTTCGGCAGATACTGCGTGAGACAGTCAGTGGTTATGCGCCTGATGGCGACATCGTTGACTGGATATACCAGCAGCGTCGTCATGAACCGTAATATTTACTGAAAAGTGGCCTTCCGGGCGCCCCACCGGCTAAATGGTGGGTGTGCGTTGCCAGGTAATATCCAGTGACCAGCCCCGTCGTTGACGCCTCAAGACTTTGAACTAGGTTGTAAACAGCAGCTCAGGAACGCTGCTTAAACCTAAACGATGTCATGGAGCGTTATTTATGCGTACTTCCCTTCTCTCAACCCTCGCGTTCGCCTTGTTGACCACGTTCTCGATTGCGGCAACTGCGGCTCCGGCAACTTCAGCCCCGACAGCTGCCTCCCCTTCTACTACAGCGCCAACTGCTCCCGCGGCAGCGATGCAAAAGCCTGAGGGCACTGAGCAAGGCGCCAAGGTCAATCTCAACACCGCCAACGCAGAAACCCTGCAGAAAGAGTTGTCCGGCATTGGCGCTGGCAAGGCCAGCGCCATCGTCGCCTACCGCGAGGAGAACGGATCGTTTACCTCGATAGATGAGCTGATTGAGGTGAAGGGGATTGGTAAAGCCATTCTGGACAAAAACCGCGACAAGCTAGTCATCGAATAACCCAGCGTTTCCAAGAGAGCCGATCACTGATCGGCTTTTTTATGCCCGCTCGATAAACACGCCCATTCCCGCCTTCGCTGATGCCCAAACATCGACGCCTTGACACCGTGAATGTCACTCGCCATATAATCTTCAGATTACAGATGTAATATCGGATCGACTACTGACATTTCGGAGCACTCCAATGAGCACACAAGGCACAGCACTCATCACCGGCGCGTCTTCGGGCATCGGCGCCACGTACGCAGACCGCCTCGCCAAACGCGGGTATGACTTACTCTTGGTGGCGCGTGACAAAGACCGTCTGGAAAAACTCGCCACGCAACTGCGCGACGCCGCTGGCGTCAAGGTCGAGGTGTTGAAAGCCGATTTGACTGATAAGGCTGATATCACGCGCGTGGCGGATCGTTTGCGCAGTGACTCTTCCATCACCCTGCTGTTGAACAACGCCGGCGTGGCCGCCAACAGCACACTGGCCGAAGCAGACCTCAGTGAAGCCGACCGCTTGATCGAGTTAAACATCGTGGCCCTGACTCACTTGTCTTCGGCGGCTGCGGCCGGATTTGTGCAGAACGGCCGTGGGGCGATTCTCAACGTAGCGTCGGTGGTTGCACTGCTGCCGGAGCGATTCAACGCTATCTATACCGCAAGCAAAGCGTATGTTCTAAGCCTGACCCAATCGCTTCACGCTGAAGTGGGCGAGAAGGGCGTGCAGGTCCAGGCTATTTTGCCCGGTGCCACCCGCACTGAAATCTGGGAGCGCGCAGGCATGGACCTCAACGCATTCCCGGCCGAGATGGTGATGAACGTCGATGAAATGGTCGATGCAGCGCTCGACGGATTCGATCAGCGAGAGCTCATCACGATTCCCTCGCTGCCCGACGCCGCCGATTGGGATGCCATGGTCAAAGCGCGGCTGGCGCTGGGCCCGAATCTGTCGCTGCAGCATGCGGCGGCGCGTTACAAGACCACCAGCGCGTAAGGCGCCAGTGAACCTGATCAACAGTAAAAAGGTGATTGCATGAGCGAACGTCGAATCGTAGTAACTGGAATGGGCCTGGTAACGCCTTTGGGCAGTGGTGTCGAGCCCGTATGGCGGCGCTTGCTGGAAGGGCGTTCGGGAATCGTTCAGTTACCCGATGACGTGGTGGCCGACTTGCCGGGCAAGGTGGGTGGTCCGGTGCCGCTGCTGGCCGATGACCCTGAAGCCGGTTTCGATGCGGACGCCGCCGCACCGCCCAAAGAGCAGAAGAAGATGGACCGCTTTATCCTTTTCGCTTTAGGCGCTGCCAAAGAAGCGGTTGCGCAATCGGGCTGGGTTGCTGATACCGACGAGAAGCGCGAGCGAACGGCGACGATCATCGGCTCCGGCGTCGGTGGCTTCGCGTCCATCGCCGATGCAGTCCGCACCACCGACACTCGCGGCCCCCGACGTCTTTCGCCATTCACCATTCCATCGTTTCTGGTCAACCTCGCAGCGGGCCACGTGTCGATCCAGCATGGTTTCAAAGGGCCATTGGGCGCGCCCGTGACCGCTTGCGCAGCGGGCGTTCAAGCCATTGGCGATGCGGCCAGGATGATTCGCTGCGGTGAGGCCGACATTGCCATTTGTGGCGGCGCCGAGGCCTCGATCGATCGCGTGGCATTGGGTGGATTCGCTGCCGCACGTGCGATGTCCAGCGGGTTCAATGACACGCCGGAACGTGCTTCGCGTCCTTTCGATAAGGCCCGGGATGGCTTTGTGATGGGCGAGGGTGCCGGCATCATGGTCATCGAAACTCTGGAACACGCGTTAGCTCGCGGTGCCACGCCGATCGTCGAGCTGGTCGGCTATGGAACCAGTGCTGACGCCTATCACTTGACCGCTGGCCCTGAAGACGGCAGTGGTGCACGACGTGCCATGCAGGCAGCGATTCGTCAGGCGGGTATCCAGGCTGCCGACATCCAGCACCTCAACGCCCATGCGACATCCACCCCTGTGGGCGACAAGGGCGAGATGGCAGCGATCAAGTCGGTTTTCGGTGATCAGAATGGCGTAGCCGTGACCTCAACCAAATCGGCCACCGGTCACTTGCTCGGCGCGGCGGGGGGTATCGAGGCCATATTCACCGCACTGGCGATCCGCGATCAGATCGCGCCCAAGACCCTCAACTTTGAAACTCCCGATGAAGCGGCTCAGGGCATCGACATCGTGCATGGCGAAGCGCGCCCGATGGCGATCGAGTATGCGTTGTCCAACGGTTTTGGTTTTGGTGGGGTCAACGCCAGCGTGTTGTTCCGTCGCTGGCACCCTTGAGATGCTGACGGCGTTCCCCTGATGTTGAGAGGGGAACGTCTGCTCAGGCTTTGCTGGCGTGTCGCTTGAGTTGCTCGCGCGTTGTGTCGAGGATGCGATCGGCCAGCGCGGGGTCGCGTGCACTGCGAGAAAGCACCAGCGCACCGACCAGGGTCGACATCATCATCACGCTCTCGGCGCTGTTGTCATCACCGGGCAGTCGCGACTCAAGGGTGGCGAGCATGCGTTGGATCAGTTCATCAGTGATTTCGCTGGGTTGTCCGCGTTGCCCCAGTTCAGCGGCCATGGTTGGCAGAGGGCAGCCGTTTTCGGGCGCATCGCGGTGGGCGCTGGACAAATACAAATCAATGAAGGCCGCCGCAGAGTTATCTGTTCCCAGCTTTTCCTTGTTGGACTCCACAAGCTTGTCGACTGCACAGCGCAAGGCTTTCTCGACCAAATCATCCTTGGATTTGAAGTGGGCATAAAAACCCCCGTGGGTCAGGCCCAACGCCTTCATCAATGGCTGCAGGCCTGTTGCACCGATGCCGTCTTTACGAAACCGCTCGGACGCTTCATGCAGAATCCGTTGATGAGTTTGGGCTTTATGATCTTCGGCGTAACGCATTGAACGAGCCTCCTGACTATGGCTCTTGGAATGTTGGTTGACATTCTCACATGGATGACAAGCCGATGCAGTATCCACTTTTCGGGCCAGGTCGCCATCGGTCAGTTGGTCGCAGCGCATATATGTCGAGATTAAGGTAGCGGTGAACGCGTTACTTAGGTCCCATCATCTTCGCCAATGCTTCAGGCCGTGGCGCGCCTTGTTGCTGCTGGACGTTGCCGTCCTCATCTTTGTAGAAAATCGAAGGGGTGGCTGACAGCCCCATGTCTTCCATCAGTTTCATGTTGGCGTCGAGTTTGGTCTGGATGTCCTTGGGGATGCTGCTCAAGGCTTTGAGCGAACTGCCTTTGCCTGCGGCCTCGTGTTTTTCCAGTGCCAGTTCCGGGTTTTTGTCCATTAACAAGGCAGCCGCTTTGGCGGCGCTGTCTTCGCGGATGATGCCGACCATGATGTGGCGCAACTGCACTTTGCCGGACTTGACCCAAGGCCGCGCCTGTTCCCAGAACAGGTTGCAGTAAGGACAATTGGCGTCGCTGAACAGGTAGATTACTTTGGGCGCGGTATTGGACCCGTCGGCAATCCAGGTGCTGCTTTGCATCTGGTTCCACATGGCTTTGGTCATGGGTTCATAAATCAGTTTTTGCAGTGGAGCCTGGCTGAGGTCTTCACCTTTTTCATCGAACAGATTACCTGCCAATACGTGCTTGCCGTCGGCTGTCAGGTACAGCGCCATGCCTTGATTCTGGTATTGCGCGGCATACCCTTTGAGCCCGCCGGGGGCATCAAAACCGCCCTTGATGATTGCGCCCTTTGCTTCCAGCGCTTTTATCGCCGGGGGCAGCTCTTCGGCCTGCACCAGTACACTCTGCATCGCCATCAAGCCGGCGGTGATCACTAACGCATAACGGATCAGGCTCATTGAGCACTCCTTGGGACTGTATGAAGAGCAGGGTGTGATGTGGTGATTAAGACGGTATTAACGACGCGTTGTTCGCTCTGCTGCGCCACAACCTGTAGCAGCCAATTCGTTGGCGAGCCGGACTACGCGGTGGGTCAGTGTTGCGTCTCGCAAGCATGTTCTCTCCCGCAGCTGTGAGTTGATCAAATGGCATAATCGCGCCTTAATCCCTGCACGCTTCAATAGCCCTTTTTTCGAGCCTGCCCATGCACGTATTGCTCTGCGAAGACGATGATCTGATTGCCAGCGGCATTGTCGCAGGCCTGGATGCACAGGGGCTGACGGTGGATCGTGTGGCCACAGCGTCTGCTGCGCGGGCGATGCTGGCGGCGGCGCATTTCGACGTGATGGTGCTGGACCTCGGGCTGCCAGACGAGGATGGCCTCAAGCTGCTTCGCCAGTTACGTCAGCAGCGCATTGAGCTGCCGGTGCTGATTCTCACCGCCCGCGACACCGTGACCGACCGTGTCGACGGCTTGCAGGCAGGGGCCGATGACTACCTGCTTAAACCGTTCGACCTTCGCGAACTCAGCGCCCGATTGCACACGCTGATCCGCCGCATGGCCGGGCGCAGCGTCAATGTCATCGAGCATGGTTGCCTGACTTATGATCCCAGCAGTCGTGAAGCTCGCTTGGCAGGCCAGCCGGTCGATCTTTCCCGTCGGGAGCAGGCGCTGTTGCATGCCCTGATGCACAACCACGGTCGCGTCATGTCTGGCGAGCAACTGAAAGATTGCGTTTACGGCTTTGGCGATGAGGTGGAGAGCAACGCTCTCAATGTTCACATTCACCATCTCAGGCGCAAACTTGGCGGCGGCATTATCGAGACCGTGCGCGGCTTGGGCTATCGCCTGGGACCGGCCGGCCACGACGCAGAGCAGAACGCCCAATGATGAGCCTGAGACTGCGCCTGAGCCTGACCTTGGGCTGCGCTTTCATAGCGATCTGGATTCTCGCTGCAGCCTGGATGCTCCTGGACCTTCGGATGCAAATGATGGATTCACTCGACCAGCGCCTGGCGGCTTCGGCGCGAATGGTCGCCGGGCTGATGGATCAGATGGAAATGCCCGAACAGCAGGGCGGTGGCATCAATGCCGAGCGTCTGGCGGTGTCCAGCCCGATGGCCTGTGAAGTCAGCTCATTGCGCGGAGAAATCCTCGCCCGCAGTCACAACACGCCTGACTCGCCTTTGACCGCCGACGAAAGCGGTTATCGCGATCAGGTCATCAACGGGGAAAGCTGGCGCAGCTTTACCCTGACCCACGGCGATGTGCGAATTACCACTGCTGACCGCCAGCAAGAGCGCGATGTGCTCGGACGTTCCGTATTGCTCGCAGCCTCCGTACCGGTGCTGGTGGCGCTGCTGGGCAGTCTGGCGGTGCTCTGGCTGGTGATCGGTCGCGGCCTGGCGCCGCTCAATCGCATGCGCGACGCCCTGAAACGTCGTACTGCCGACTCCCTCGAACCGTTGGACGTGCCGGGGTTGCCTCACGAATTGCAGCCGCTGCTCAAGACCCAGAACCAACTGTTCCAGCGCATCGCCCAGACCCTGGAGCGCGAGCGCCGCCTGACCGGGGATGCCGCACACGAACTGCGCAGCCCGCTGACCGCCATCAAGACACACCTGCAAGTGGCGCAAATGACCGAAGGTCCGACGCGAGACAAAGCACTTGCCCACGCAGAAGAGGGTGCTGATCGCATGCACCGCACGCTGGAGCAGTTGCTGCTGCTGGCGCGTGTCGAAGGCAGCCTGTCGTTCGACGACGGCGTGCTTTGTGACGCCGAGAAGGTCGCGCGGTTGGCAATCCACGACGCGGTCCACGGCAATGAGCAATGCGTCGAGCTGGTCATCATTGATCAGGTGTCAACGGCCCCGGTAGACATGCCTGCCGTGCTGGCCATTGCTGCGCTGCGCAATCTGCTGGACAACGCCTTGCGCCATACCGCGCAGAACACGCGTGTCGAGCTGACCCTGCGGACTGTTGCAGGTCAGGCGCGTTTTGTTGTGCGCGATCACGGGGCCGGCATCCCGGAACCGGATATGGACAAGCTCACCCAACGCTTCTGGCGTAACGGTAACAGTCCCGGCGCCGGGCTTGGCCTGGCCATCGTTCAGGCGATCGCCTTGCGCTGTGCATGTTCGTTGCGTTTCGACAGCCGCGCCGATGGCTTGCGGGTCGAGTTGCAGATGCCGCTGCAAAAAAGCCCCTTGCCCGACAGTATTTGACTGATGTTGGCCGCTACCCCTCAACAGCCTTCAGTTCGGGCGTCGGCTCGACCACTGCTTTGTGTCGACGAAAGCGCATCACCAACCCGTACAGCAGCGGCACGAAAAATAGCGTCAGCACCGTCGCGCTGAGCATGCCACCGAACACGCTGGTGCCAATCGCCCGCTGACTGGCTGAGCCCGGGCCGGTGGCGAGCATCAATGGCAGCACGCCAAAGATGAATGCCAGCGACGTCATGACGATCGGACGCAGGCGCATCCGCGCAGCCTCAAGCGCTGCGTGCAGCACTGAAGCCCCTTGGCGGTGCAGGGTTTCGGCGACTTCGATGATCAGGATCGCGTTCTTCGCCGACAGCCCGATCACGGTAATCAACCCGACCTTGAAGTACAGGTCATCCGGCAAGCCGCGCAGAGTGGTTGCCAGCAGCGCACCGATTGCGCCCAGCGGGATCGCCAGGATCACCGCCAGCGGGATCGACCAGCTTTCGTACAGCGCCGCCAGACAGAAGAAAATCACCATGATCGACAGGCCGAACAACACCGGCATCTGGTTGCTCGACACACGCTCCTGATAAGACTGTCCCGACCATTCCAGCCCAAACCCCCCAGGCAGCTCATCCACTATCCGGGTTAGGGCGTCCATGGCCTGGCGGGTGCTGTAGCCCTTGGCCGGCGCGCCGCTGATTTGCAGCGCTTCGAAGCCGTTGAAGTGCTCGATCTCAAGCGCATCGACGGTCCAGCGCATGCTGACGAAAGCACTCAGCGGGACCATGTCACCCGCTTTGTTTCGCACTCGCGCCTGCAGAAGGCTCTTCGGTTGCTGACGGTCCTTGCCCTCGGCCTGAACGATGATCCGACGCACCTGATTGTTGTAGATAAAGTCCCCCAGATAGTCGGAGCCATACAGGGTGGCCATGGTCTGGTTTATCTCGTTCAGGGACACGCCCATGCTCTGGGCCTTGAGCCGGTCGATCGACACCCGCAATTGCGGCGCATCGTCCTGACCCGAGAACGACATGTTCACCAGCGCCGGGTCTTTGGCCGCCAGTGCCAGTAACTGGTTTTTCGCGTCGATCAGCGCGTCATGTCCCAACCCGCTGCGATCCTGCAGGCGCAAGTCGATCCCTTCGATGCGGCCCATCGACGGCAGCGGCGGGGTGTTGATTGCCTTGATCTGTGCCTTCGGATGACGCGCGGTGCCGTGCTCGAAGTGCTGATTGACACGTTCAAGGATCGCATCCAGTTGCTGATCGGGCTGTTTACGCAGGCTCCAGTCGATGAGGGTCGGCCAGATCATGCCGGCATTCTGTCCATCACCGAAATAGCTGAAACCCTGCATGGCAAAGAGGCTGGCGATGTTCGGGTCGGTTTTCATGAAGGCCTGCACCTCGTCCAGCACCTCCCGGGTATCGGCTTGAGTGGAACCGGTAGGCAGCAGGATCACGGTGGCGAAGCCGCCTTTGTCTTCGCTGGGCAAAAAGGCGCCCGGCAAGCGCACCGTCAGCAGTGCCATGACTGCGAACAGTGCCAGATACAACAGCAGAAAACGCACGGGACGACGCAGGAAGCCGGTGAGGCTGTGGGAGTAAAAGCGCGCGAGCGCCGGGCTGTGTCGTGTGAGTCGGCCTTCGGAGTTTTTGTGTTCCACAGGTTTGAGCAGCGTTGCACACAGCGCGGGGGTAAAGGTCAGAGCGAGAAACGCCGACAACAACATCGGCACGGCCAGCGCTACGGAAAACTGCCGGTAGATCTGCCCGACGGCGCCTTGGAACAGTGCCATGGGGATGAACACCGCAGTCAGCACCAGCGTAATTGCGATGATCGCGCCGCTGATTTGGCCCATGGCTTTGAGGGTGGCCTGTTTTGCCGGCAAGCCTTCTTCGCGCATGATGCGCTCGACGTTCTCCACCACGACAATGGCGTCGTCCACCAGAATGCCGATCGCCAGGACCATGCCGAACATCGTCAGCACATTCAGCGAAAAGCCCAGCATCCACATCACACCGCACGTGCCCGCCAGCGCGATCGGTACCACCAGCCCTGGAATCAACGTCGCTCGCCAACTGCCGAGAAACAGCCACATCACCAGGAACACGAGCACCATCGCCTCGATCAGCGTATAGCCAACTTTCACGATGGACAGTTTGACGAACACCGACGTATCGAACGCGGTCTGGTAGTGCATGCCCGGTGGGAACTGCACGGCCAGCGTATCCATGGTCTTTTTCACCGCCTCGGTGGTGCTCAAGGCATTGGCGCCGGACGCCAGCTTGATCGAGATCGCCCCGGCATAGCGCCCGTTGACGAACGCCGGGTAGTCGTAATTGTTGCCCCCGAGTTCGACCCGCGCGACATCCGCGACGCGCAACGCCGAGCCGTCGTTGTTGACACGCAATGCGATGGCGCCGAAGGCATAAGGCGTGTCGAGGTCTTCCTGAACGGTCAGCGGCGCAGTGATGGCGGTGTTCGCAGGGGAGGGCGACGCGCCTATGGCCCCCAGCGTGATGCGCTGATTCTGCAGGCTGATCGCATCGATCAATTCGGTGGTGGTAATGCCGGTGGCGGTGAGCTTGTGCACATCAGGCCAGATACGCATGGCGTATTCAGGACTGTAGACCTCGACCTGACCGACGCCTGGCACTCGCAACAACGCAGGTCGCACGATGCTGGTAGCAAAGTCCCCCAGCTGGATGTCATCGACGCTGGGGTTATCGGCAGTCAGTGTCACGAACAGCAACTGGTTTTCGCCGCTTTGCTCCACCTCGATGCCTTGGCGCCGAACGCTTTCGGGCAATCGCTCTTCGACCCGGCGAATGCGGTTTTGCACCTCAACAGCGGCTAGTTTGGTGTTGGTGCCGGTTTCGAAATACAGACTCAGCTCAACCAGGCTCTCGGAGCTGGTCGAGTTGAAATAAAGCAAGCCGGGAATCCCGTTCAGCTCGCGCTCGATCACTGAAGTCACCGTGCGCTCGGCGACTTCCGGCGATGCGCCAGGGTAAGTGGCGGAGATAGTGACCCTGGGCGGTGCAACGTTGGGGTATTGCTCGACCGACAATTTGGACGCAGCAAAGCCACCGGCCAGCACGATGAATATCGCGATCACCCAAGCCATTACCGGGCGATCAATGAAGAAGGTGGACATGAACTTCCCTATTGGCGCTGGGCCACACTGCTATTGCTGGTCAAAGGCTTCGCTTCCACTGCTTGCCCATTGCTCAAGGCCCCGCCATCAAGGATCACGCGCTCACCCCCGGACAGGCCTGAAGTCACCCGCCATTGCTTGCCCTCCAGAGTGTCCGCAGTAATCGGGACCTGCCGCGCATGGCCGTTATCGTCCAGCATGACGAACGCGCCGGTGCGAGTGCGGGTCAGCGCATGCTGAGGAATCAGCACCGCCGCTTGCGCTTCGGGATGCTCGAACTCCACTTGCACATACATGCCGGGCAGTAACAGATGATCGGGGTTGCTGAACAACGCACGCATGGCGACGGTGTCGGTGAGCGGATCAACGGCCGTGTCGGAAAACAATAGCTTGCCCGGCGTGCCGTACAACGAGCCATCCCCCAGGCGCACATTCACTGGCATGGGTGAGTTGTCTTTTTCCAGGACTACGGTGGCCTTGCGCAGGGCCAGAAACTCATTGGCCGGTTGCGAGAAATTCACATAAATCGGGTCGATCTGCTCAACCGTGGTCAGCTTCGTGCCTTCGTCCTGGCCGACCATTGCCCCTTCAGTGATCATTGCCCGCCGCGCGCGCCCGGCAATGGGCGACGTGACACTGGCGTAATCGAGCTGCAACCGAGCACTGCGCACCTTCGCGGCCGCCAGTTGCTCAGCGGCGCGCAACTGTTTCTCGAGGAACAAATCTTTGCGGTACTGCTGAATGCTGATCGAATCGTAGTCGCGCAGTTGCTTGGAACGCTGCGCGACATCGGTGGCGGCGTCGGCGGTGGCACCCGCTTGGGCAAGCTCAGCCTCGGCAGCGGCGAGACTGGCTTTCATCGGCGCCGGGTCAATCAGAAACAGCAAGGCCCCGGCTTTGACGTCCGAACCCTCTACATACGTGCGCTTCTCGACGATACCCGCTACCCGCGCGCGGATCTCTGCGGTGCGATAGGCCTCCAGACGACCGGTCAACACGGTTGTGGGGGGCTGGCTTGAACGTACGGCGATGACCACATCGACCAGTGTCTTTTTATCGGCGAGCGCGGTGGTCGGGGTCTTTTCACAGCCGCTCAGCAGGGATCCGAGGGCTATCAGACAAACAAGGGTGGTACGCAAAAACCTGACAGCGGGCATTCGCAAACTCAGATAAACAAGAAATGTTCTCAATCGTACACGTCCCTGCGACAACAATCGGAATATTTATATATCGGCCAAGCGTGCGATGAGAGCAAATCTCGAGCCAAGGTTGAAAGGGCTACTCAATCGCGCGGCCAATTCTACTCTTGCTTGTGGTCATGTAATTCCCACGTGGGTCCTACGACTGCGTCGGATGCTTCCCTATTTGCTCATCCGTCAGACAACCCTTTGATTCTGCGGCCTAATCCCGGACAATCGCGCCCCTTTCCCTGTAGAGAACCGGTCAGGGGCGCCGACTGCCACGTTATTCGACGCGCTTTTGACCATGTAGCTATCACCGGCAACGGAGACATCGACCGGATGAATGATCAGGCCAACAGCGTCGAAGAACGCTTCGACACCGCGCCCGCAAGCGTGACTTCCTGGAACCGCCACGACACGACCTGGATGCTCGGGCTGTTCGGCACCGCGATCGGAGCGGGCACGTTGTTCCTGCCGATCAACGCCGGTATTGGCGGCTTTTGGCCGTTGGTGATCCTTGCGCTGCTGGCATTTCCGATGACGTTTTACGCGCACCGCGGGTTGACACGATTCGTGTTGTCGGGCCGTGAGGGCGCTGATATTACCGAGGTGGTCGAACAGCATTTCGGCAAGACCGCCGGTGCGTTGATCACGTTGCTGTACTTTTTCGCTGTGTTCCCGATCCTGCTGATTTACAGCGTCGCGTTGACCAATACCGTGGCGAGTTTCCTTGAGCATCAATTGCATGTTCAACCGCCACCGCGTGCCATTCTCGCCTTCGTGTTGATTCTTGGGTTGCTGGCAGTGGTGCGGTGCGGCGAGCGGATGATCGTCAAGGCTATGAGTCTGATGGTCTATCCCTTCATCGTCGCGCTGTTGTTTCTGGCGGTGTTTCTGGTGCCGCACTGGACCGGCGGGATTCTGTCCACTGCTACCACCTTGCCTGCGCCCTCGTCGATGCTGCACACGTTATGGCTGGCGATTCCGGTCATGGTGTTTTCGTTTAACCACTCGCCGATCATCTCGGCGTTTGCGGTCGACCAGAAGCGCCAGTACGGCGTGCATGCCGAACAACGCAGTTCGCAAATCCTCGCCCGCGCCCACGGTTTGATGGTGGTGATGGTGCTGTTCTTCGTCTTCAGTTGCGTGCTGACGCTGTCGCCTGAGCAATTGGCCGAAGCGAAAGCGCAGAACCTGTCGATCCTGTCGTATCTGGCGAACCACTTCAGTAATCCGACCATCGCATTCGCCGCGCCGTTGATTGCGTTCGTGGCCATTACCAAATCGTTTCTGGGCCACTACATTGGCGCCAGCGAAGGGCTCAAAGGTCTGGTGGTGAAGACCGGGCGTCGCCCGTCGCCGCGCACGCTGGATCGTCTGACCGCAGGGTTCATGCTGGTGGTGTGCTGGCTGGTGGCGACCCTTAACCCGAGCATCCTGGGCATGATCGAAACCCTGGGCGGCCCGGTGATTGCTGCGCTGCTGTTTCTGATGCCGATGTACGCCATCCACAAAGTCCCTGCCATGCGCCAATACGCAGGCAAGTTTTCCAACGTGTTCGTGGTGGTGGTTGGTGTGGTGGCTATTTCGGCTTTGGTGTATTCGCTGATGCAGTGAGGCGAGTCCAATAGCCTTCGCGCTTGATACGCAGGACATATGGGGGCGGACCTGTCCGCAAAGGGGCCGGTACAGCCGATGCATCTTCGTCGCCGGGCCTATTCCCTTCGCGGACGGGTCCGCTGCCACATTGGATCTGACGCGCTGCTGATTTTTCTGGGCTGCGAAGTTAGCGGCCCGCTTTGCCTGATACTCCGCATCCTCAGCTTCGCGGGCAAGCCTCGCTCCAACAGAATCTGGATCGCGTTTCAAATAGTGACTCACCCAAAACGTGTAGGAACTGACGAGCAGCGCGAAGCTGCGATGCGGTGTGTCGGACATAGCGCAATCGCAGCCCTTCGGCACTTCCCCAGAGCGGTGTTACCGCACGCGCAGTAAAGTGCAAATTTATCGGCACTTATCTCATTCCCCGCGCTCCACTTAAAGGCAGGGTCTGACTCTGTTCATGCCTGCACCGTTCCTGATTCCTCTCCATTGGTCGTTGTGCAACAAAAGGTACGCTTGAACCCTCATCACGCCTGATTCAGAGCCGCCGGTCACTATTCGTTTAGTTGATAGTTACCATCAAAAATCGCGAGTTCTGTTTTTCCGGCAAAAGAGGAGGATAGCCCTATACCGAACTGGCTTTACCTGGGAGATACGCGATGAGAATTTCTGTCCTGCTGGCTCTTGTCGCCGTGTTGACCGGTGGCGCCGCCGCCACTGTTCCGGCCTACGCCGCTGAAGAACAAGCGTGTCACTTCACCCCTGTTGCCGACAGCAGCATGGGGCTGCAATCTAACCAGTCGGTGGGTGTGATCTACAGCGAAAACACCGTCAGTAATATTGAATACCTCGAGCGTTATCACTCCATGGCGCTCAAAGGCGTCAAGAACAGCACCCTCGATTCGCGCATCCGCCAGGCCTTCGTCAACAGCTCTGATCCAAAGCTGGCCATTGACTGGCTCAAGGCTTCCCTTGAGAAGCAGTTCGCTTCCGTCACCGTTTACGACAACCTCGATGCCGTGATGCAAGCGCGCCCCGACGTGGTGGTGATGCTCGACACCTACAACCGTCTAGTGACCCAGCGTAATACGCAGGTCGAGGCGCGTTTCGAGGCGAAGTTCTACGATGCTAATCTGCAGTACATCGGCAAGGCTGAAGGTTGGGGTGGCAAGGAGCTGTCATCGGTGTGGGTGCACGACAAGGCTGCACCGGAAATCGCTGCGCAGATCGATCAGCAGCGCGATTTGCAAGTGAATGCCTTGAAGCAGTTCGACGCTTCGCTCAAAGCGCTGGTGACCTCGGGTCAAGTGGCACAGGTCGCGAAAAACTGAATCCACGCACCTCTTGCATATCCGTCCCAAGAACCGACGCTCCCTGCGTCGGTTTTTTTATGGCCTGACCAAGGCCGGGAGCGGGCGCAGCCGTCTTTTGATCAGTAGTTACGGGTGCGTTGATATACCCAGGTATGAATCGCTCAAACCAATACGCTAGCTGTACCCACTTGTGCATGAGCGACAGCTTCACTCCCCGCCATTACATTACTGACACGCCGCACGCAAAGGCTCTGCCAGAGCCTGTCAGTTTTCATTTGTCATGCAGTCAGTCGGCTATCCATCTCACTAACGGGGCATCTGCCCAGGTGGCTGAAATGCTGAACAGAAACGATCTGCGCCACGCTGACATCAATCTTCTGGTGGTCTTCGAAGCCATGATGCATGAACGCAATGTCAGCCGTGTCGGCGAGAAGTTGTTTCTCGGCCAGCCCACCATCAGCAACGCGCTGGGGCGTTTGCGCACAATGTTCGATGACCCGCTGTTCATCCGCAACGGCCGTTCGATGGAGCCGACGGCGCGGGCTGAGGAGTTGTTTCAGATTCTCACTCCTGCCCTCGATACCATTGCCATCGCCCTGAGCCAGACCTGTGAGTTCGATCCGGCCACCAGTGACGCGACGTTTCACATCGGCTTGTCCGACGACGTCGAGTACGCGCTGCTGCCGCCGCTCTTGCACTGCCTTCGGCGTGAGGCGCCGGGCATCAAACTGGTGATCCATCGTGCTGATTGCAGCCGCATGCCGACCTTGTTGGCTAATGGTGAAATCTCCGTAGGCATCAGCTACACCGGCGATTTGCCGGCCAATGCGAAACGCAAATTCCTGCGCATGATTCATCCGATGGTGCTGCGTGCCGATGCGAGCAAATCGGCGCTGACCCTGGATGAATTCTGTCAGCGGCCTCATGCGACAGTGTCGTCCATGGTCAACCTTGCCGATGACACCGACAACGCGCTTAAGCGCCTCAAACGTCAGCGTCAGGTGATGCTCGCGGTGCCACAGTTCAGCGGACTGCCCGTGTTGCTGGCGCAGAGCGACTTGCTGGCGGTAGTCCCCGATTACGTGGCCAAGGCCATGGCAGGCAGCGGGGGCCTGAGCGCTGAATTTGCGCCCATCGATTTGCCGGGCTTTGAGTTGTCGATGGTCTGGCGCGGTGTCAGTCACAGTGATCCGGGCGAACGCTGGTTACGCTCGCGGTTCAGTGAGTGCCTGAGTGACAACAGCCGTCAGCCTATGGCCATCGCGGCCGCCTGACCACGGGGCGCTGATGTTCGGCGCCTCGGCAGTCAACGATGATCAGGCGATGGTGTCGACCACGCCGCCGTCCACGCGCAACGCTGCGCCTGTGGTGGCCGACGCCTGTTTGGACGACACGTATACCACCATGTTCGCCACTTCCTCGATGCTTGCGGCACGCTGAATGATTGAGCTTGGCCGATGGGCCATGACGAAATCGGCAGCGGCGTCTTCCAGGGACTTGCCTGTTTTGGCTAATTCATCCTTGAGCATCTCGGCAACGCCTTCGGACAGTGTGGGGCCTGGCATTACCGCGTTGACCGTCACGCCGGTCCCGGCCATGCGTTTGGCCAATCCGCGGGACACCGACAGATTGGAGGTCTTGGTGAAACCGTAGTGGATCATGTCTGCGGGAATGTTTAAGCCCGACTCGGAAGAGATGAACACAATACGGCCCCAACCGCGCTCGGCCATGGCCTTTGCGTAAGCGCGCGACAGGCGAATGCCGGACATGACGTTGACGTCGAAGAAACGCTGCCAGACATCGTCCGGGGTTTCGAAGAAGTCCTGCGGGCCATAGATGCCGACGTTGTTGATCAGAATGTCGACGTTCGGTACGGCGGCGACCAGTTCCTCACAGCCGCTGGCGCTGCCCACGTCCGTGGCGACACCGCGCACCTTGGCGTTGGGCACTTCTCTCTGAATGTTGGCGACGGCGGCGTCGACCGCCTCTTGCTTGCGCCCGTTGACGATCACCTGCGCCCCCGTACCCGCAAGGCCTTTAGCGATGGCGTAGCCGATGCCCAGCGTTGAGCCGGTGACTAATGCGGTTTTGCCGGTCAGATCAATGTTCATGTCGGAGTGCTCCTTGATGGTGAAAGATCGTGCTGAAGGGATGAATGAGGATAGACCGTGAGATGAGGTGATGGGGCCTGTGAGATATCAGCCCCGCTGCAGTTCCGCTTCTGCCGAAGGCGTAGGAGCCTTGCTTGCAGGCGATGGGCTGCGAAGCGGCCCTAAATCCAGCCGCTTCTATCG
>NZ_JBSKHT010000009.1:0-139332 GCF_057128745.1 Pseudomonas rosaeacicularis | reverse complement strand
GCTTCTGCCGAAGGCGTAGGAGCCTTGCTTGCAGGCGATGGGCTGCGAAGCGGCCCTAAATCCAGCCGCTTCTATCGAACCTGACACACCGCATGCACCGGTTTTACTGCCGGTACCCGGCAGATCGCGGGCAAGCGACGCTCCTACGCCCTCCTGGCGGGATCAAAAGCTTCGCGAGCAAGCTCACTCCTACAGGGCTGCGCTCAGAATCAAAATGTCGCAAACACCCGTCATCCCATTGTCTGTCCGGCGTTTTACGTCTAGTTTGCTGCCCCAACATAAGTACAAAAATTCAGGAGTCATCGATGCAACCGATTCGTCTCGGTCTGGTGGGCTACGGCAAGATTGCCCAGGATCAACACGTCCCCGCGATTCACGCCAATCCTGCCTTTGAGCTGGTCGCGGTCGCCACCCAAGGGCAGCCCTGCGTCGGGGTGCAGAACTTTTTATCCCTGGGCGAGTTGCTGGAGAACGGACCGCCGGTCGATGCCATCGCGTTTTGCACACCGCCCCAAGGCCGTTTTGCCCTGGTGCGTGAGGCGCTGGCCGCCGGTAAACATGTGCTGGTAGAAAAACCGCCTTGCGCCACGCTCGGTGAAGCCATGGCACTGGTGGGGCTGGCGCAGGAGCAAGGCGTCAGCGGTTTGTTTGCCTGGCACTCGCGATATGCGCCCGGCATCGCTGCCGCCCGTGACTGGCTGGCAACCCGCACCCTGCAAAGCGTGCAGATCGACTGGAAAGAAGACGTGCGCAAATGGCACCCCGGCCAGGCGTGGATCTGGCAACCCGGCGGTTTGGGCGTGTTTGATCCTGGCATCAACGCCCTGTCGATTGCGACGCACCTGCTGCCGTTGCCGTTGTTCGTCGAGTCTGCCGAGCTGCGCGTGCCGAGCAACTGCCAGTCGCCCATCGCCGCTTCCATCAAAATGTCCGACGCACGCCACCTGGATATTCGCGCCGAGTTCGATTTCGACCACGGACATGATGAGCTGTGGAGCATCGAAGTCCGCTGCACCGAAGGCACGCTGCGTCTGGACAACGGAGGGGCCTTGTTGAGTATCGATGGCGTACGCCAGGCGGTGTCGGAGGAGGGCGAGTACGCGGCGGTGTATCGGCATTTCCAGCAGTTGATTGGCGACAAGGCCAGTGATCTGGACCTGCAACCGCTGCGACTGGTCGCCGACAGCTTCTTTGTTGGCAGTCGGACGCTGGTCGAGCCGTTCTACGATTGATCGCCATCTGAGCATTGGCGTCAGGCCTACAGACACCGCTTTCATCCGGCGATCTCCACGAGCCCAAGCTCAGGTGAATGCGGATCGCCCGCGCCGCAGACTGATGAGAGTAAACCGAGCAAGAGGGAATCACCCCGCCCTGAACCGCCAGACAATTTCCACCACGCGCAGCGCCACCACCAGATAAATCAGGCACAGGATGATCTGGAAAATGACGTGGTAGCGAAGTTTCGCCAGCCTGCGCAGACCGTCGCTGACGCTCAAAAACATCAACCCGGCAGAGACCGCAATCAGCCCCCAACCGGCAATGTTGGCGGCAAACACGCTAAAGAAAAACGGTTCGGCGCTGCGCAGTGTCTGGGTGCCTGCGGCAAAGAGCAGGGCGCAGACCAGCAGGTTCTTGATGTTATCGAAGACCTGAGTGTTCAGGTCAGTGTCCAGCACAGCAAGGTATTTTTGCCAGAGTCTGCGCATCGTTTGCCACCCGCGTGATCGGTCATGGGTAGGTTGAGCATAGTGATCAATCCTGACGGGCTGCGATAAACGGGCGATTCAGCCGGATCCGTCAGGCGCTCAGATAAACTTCGGTCCTGTTACGTCCGTTGTGTTTGGCGGCATAAAGGGCGGTGTCGGCTCGCTCGACAAAGGCCTCCAGAGTCGGACATTCGTGGGGCAGACAGCTGTACACGCCCAGGCTAATGCTGACAATACCGAGCGGATTACCCGCATGTTCCAGATTGCGTGCGAGCACCGCCAGACGAATTTTTTCGGCGAGGACGTAGGCGCCCGCAGCGTCGTTATAAGGCAGGAAAATCGCCATTTCTTCGCCGCCGTAGCGCACCGCCAGATCGCCCGTGCGGTTCAGGCATTCGCGGATACACTGCGCCACCGCAACAATGCATTTGTCTCCGGCGACATGGCCGTACGCATCGTTGTAGCTTTTGAACAAGTCGATATCGATCATGATCAGGCTCAACGGATGCGGGTTGATGTCGGCGAACTCAAGGCTCAGCAGCTCCTGGAAATGCCGACGGTTGGCCAGCCCCGTCAGGCTGTCCTGGAGCGCGAGTCTTTCCAGCGAGTGGCTGGCGATGCGTAGTTGCGTTTCAGCCCTTAGCCCGAAGCGTATTTGTTGAAACAGCAAAATCCCGAACAGCACATTGGCGATCAGCACGCAGACAATCACCAACAGCGAGCGCCAGGCGTTCTGCCGCCAGCCGTCGAGCACCTCGTACTCCGACAAGCCGGCCAGCACCACCAGCGGGTAGCGATCCAGGCGTTTGTAGCCATAGATGCGTTTGATCTGATCGAGCATCGAAATCACCGTCGCAGTGCCTTCGTAATGTTCGCTCAGGTATTTGCTGAACAACTCGCCCTGCGCGATTGAAGTGCCGGTTGATGTAGGGGTTGACGGACGACGCGCCAGTACCGTGCCATCGGCCAGCGCCAGAGTAATCACCCCTTTTTCGCCGATATCAAAACGGTCGAAGAAGCGGTCGAAGTACACCAGTTCGATAGTTGCTAGCACCACGCCAGCGAAGTTGCCTTGGGCATCGTTGATGCGCCGCGACAAGGGAATGACCCAATCGCCCGTGGTTCGGCTGCGAATGGCACTGCCAACGTGTGGCAGCTCGCTGTCGATGGCTTTGTGAAACTGAAAGTATGCGCGGTCGGCGTTGTTGGCGTTGGCGGGCATGCTCCCCAGCGAGGTGGCCGCCCAATTGCCGTCTTTGTCGTAGATGAACAGGCCCTGAATTTGCTCGACGCTGGCGGCGGTTGCGCGCAGGTAATCATGCATGCGCGGGCTGCGCGCGGCCTCCAAGCCATCATAGCTCAGCCGCTCAATGATTCCGGCGACGGGAATGGACGCCTCATCGAAAGCGTCATCGGCTTGCTGCGCCATCGAGCGAGACAAGTTGGAAGCGGAAGTATTGGCCATGACCAGTTCGTGGTTGCGCGCCTGGCGCAGTTGCCACAGCGTGATACTGGTAATGGAAACGCATACCAAAATGGTGAACAGCCCTGCCATCCACAGAACAGGCATGCGCTTCAAACGTCGGTTTTTTGGGTTGAAGTCCAGCCCGTCGTTTCGTTTCAAACCCCACTCCTTCAGAGCTACTGCTGCATAGAGAGTAGGGCAAGTTGTGGGGCGGCGGTACGAAAAAAGCACAAGGGCGGGAGTTGACGTTATTTGGTCGGCAGCAAACCTGAAGCTGGACACAGATTAAACAGGCAGCCACGGTCGTTGTTGGAGCGTGGCTTGCCCGCGAAGCTGACAAATTGATTTCCCTGAAACACCGCATCTGCAGCTTCGCGGGCAAGCCTCGCTCCTACGCCTGCGGCAGAAGCGGGATTAAATAAGCCGGTTTAACGCACTTCAACCCCGGCATTGCCATGGCTGTCGGCCTGCTTCACCGGGGAGGCGTGCTCCGGGATCGGGGCCTTGAGCAGGACGAAATAGGCCACCGCCGACAGCATGGCGACGATGGCACTGATCAGAAACGCGCTGGCGAAGTGCCCGGTGTACTGCACGCTGAACCCGGTGACGATGGGCGCGACCGATCCTGCGATGTAACCGCCGAAGTTCTGGATCGAGCCCAGCGAGGCCACACGTTTGGTATCGACCACGGTGTTGACCACCATCCACGCCGTGGCGCTGGACAGATTGATGCCGAACAGCGCGCCACACAGCAAGATCGTGCAGCCGGTCAGGCCAGTCACAAACGTCAGCGGCAGGGTAAACAGCGCCGCAATCACCAGCCCTCCGATCACCGTGTATTTGCGGCTATTGAGCACCCCCACGCCGCGCTTGACCAAACGGTCGCAAATCCGCCCGGCGACGATGGTGCCCACCGCACCAAACACATACGCGAACGACACCAACCAGGCTGTTTGATACGGGTCAAGGCCATGCTCGCGCTGGAAGTAGCCTGGCAGCCAGGTCAGGTGCAGCCAGAGCATGTAAATCACGCCCATGAACCCCAGAAACGTGCCCCAGGTGCTGCGGTGCTTGAACAGGTCCAGCCAGCCGGCGAAGAAAGAAGGTTTGGGCGTGCTGTCGAGAGCAGTGACTGGGATCGCAACCACAGGCTGTTCGCCGCTCGCCGCCAGTTGCGCCAGATACTGCGCACGGCTTTTGTAAAACATCATCCAGCACAGCGCCAGAACGATGCCGATGATCCCGGTAATGATGAACATCCCGCGCCAGCCGAAGTTGACCATGAACAGCGTCAGCACCGGCGGCGCCAGGCACGGCCCGATGCACGTCGAGGACCACACGATGCCCGTGGGCGTGCCGCGCTCATGGGGTTCGAACCACTCGTTCAGCGTTTTGGCGGCCGACGGGAACATCGGTGCTTCGCCGATACCGAGCAACACACGCAGGGCGAAGAAACTGCTGAAGCTGTTGATGAACCCCGAAGCGGTCTGCGCGATCGACCAGACCATCAACGCGCCACCCAAGGCGATTTTGCTGCCCAACCGATCGATCATCATGCCCATCGGCAACTGCGCGAAGGCATAGGCCAGAGAGAAGGCCGACAGCAAAATCCCCATCTCCGACGGGCTGATCAACATGTCCTTTTGAATGGTGGTGTTGGCGATGGACAGCGCGCTGCGGTCCAGATAGTTGACGATGCCGAAGCACATCAAAAACACGATGGTGATGGTCTGGTAGGTCTTGAGGCTTTTCATAGGCACCTTTTTTATTGTTGTTAAGGTTGCTGTGCCGCCTCGTCGACGGCAGGGACGAAGCGGCAGATTGTTCTACCTCGGGTTATCGATTTCGGGTCAAGTCACCGCCCCGATCTGCCACGGCACGAACTCGTTCTGACCGTAGCCGTGCTGCTCGCTTTTACTGCGCTGACCCGACGCGATGTCCAGCATCATCTGGAAGATGTACGCGCCGCGCTCCTCAATCGTCGTGCTGCCATCGGCAATGCCGCCGCAGTTCACGTCCATGTCCTCTTCCTGGTGCGTGAACATTAGATTGTTGGTCGCCAGCTTGATCGACGGCGTAGGTGCACACCCGTACGCCGAGCCGCGCCCGGTGGTGAAAGCGATCAAGTTGGCGCCGCCGGCCACCTGGCCTGTGGCCGACACCGGGTCGTACCCAGGCGTGTCCATGAACACCAGGCCCTGGGCAGTGACTTTTTCAGCGTATTCGTACACGCCCATCAGATTGGTCGAGCCGGCTTTGGCGACCGCGCCGAGGGACTTTTCCAGGATCGTCGTCAGCCCGCCGGCCTTGTTCCCCGCCGAAGGGTTGTTGTTCAGCTCAGCGTTCATGCGCTGGCAGTAATCCTCCCACCAGTGAATGCGCGCGATCAGTTTTTCACCAACGGCCCGGCTTACAGCGCGGCGTGTGAGCAGGTGCTCGGCGCCATAGATTTCCGGGGTTTCCGAGAGAATGGTCGTGCCGCCTGCCGCCACCAGTCTGTCCACCGCATTGCCCAGCGCCGGGTTGGCGGTGATCCCCGAATAACCGTCAGAGCCGCCGCATTGCAGACCGACCAGCAGATGCCGGGCGCTGACGGTTTCGCGCTTGATCCGATTGGCCTCGTCCAGCAGGGATTTGACCTGCTCGATGCCGCTGGCGATGGTCTTCGACGTGCCGCCCGTGCCCTGAATGGTGAATGCGCGCAGCTGGTTGCTGGCAGTCAGGCCCTGACTGTCGAGCAGGTCCTGAATCTGATTGGTTTCGCAGCCCAACCCGACCACCAAAACGGCGGCGAAATTCGGATGCACCGCGTAGCCCGCCAGGGTCCGGCGCAGCAGGTCGATGGCTTCGCCTTTGGAATCGATGGCGCAACCGGAGCCGTGGGTCAGCGCCACTACGCCATCGACGTTGGGATACGCCGCCAGCGCTTCGGGAAAAATATCGCGGCGAAAGCGGTCGGCAATTGCGCGGGCCACCGTCGCCGAGCAGTTCACCGAGGTCAGGATGCCGATGTAATTGCGCGTCGCCACGCGCCCGTCAGCACGCACGATGCCCTGGAAGAACGCCTCGGTTTTAGGGGTTTCGTGGGCATCGACGCCGAATGCGTAATCCCGGGAGAAGTCCGACATTTCGACGTTCTGCACATGTACGTGTTGCCCGGCTTCGATGGGCTGCGAAGCGAAACCGATGATCTGCCCGTAGCGGCGCAAGGGCTGGCCTTGTTCGACGCGAACGGTAGCGATCTTGTGCCCGGAAGGGATGGTCTCCAGCACCGTGATGCCTTCATCGGCCAGGCGCATGCCCTCGCTCAGCGGCTGGCGAGCGATGAGCACGTTATCGAGGGGGTTGAGCCGGATGACCACGGCGCTGCTGTCGAAAGCAGGCGTTTTGGCAATGAGTTCCATGAAGCCTCTCAGGACGGTCGCCGCCTGCATCTGCGTTCAGAACGCAACGGCTCCCGGGGCAGGAAACATCACCAGGGACAGCGCCGGAGCAGGCAGTCAGTTTCTTGTTATGCGCGGGGTTCGGGTCGCCCGCATCGGTTGCCGATCACTTTATGAAGCCGTTTGATAATTTCCCAATGAAAGGTTTCGATTGATTGATAACCAGTGGTTATCAACTTTGCGCCGTGGGATTTTGCGCTTTGAGGCTCATCATGAACTGCTCCACCGCCGCCGACATCGGCCTGGACTTGGAGGTCAGCAGACCCAGATTCGCCATCGCCAGCGGCAGTTCCACGGGCAATACGGCAATCATGGCGTAACGCTGATAGTGCTCGGCGACGTCGTAAGGGACCACGGCAATCATGTCCGAGGATTCAATCATCGAGGTCGTCGCCAGAATCGAGGCGGTCTCGACGATGTCCAGCGGATGCACCAGTTGCGCGGCCTGTAGCGCGTGTTCGACCTGACGGCGCATCGGGCTGCCCATCGGATGCAGGATCCATGTCTGCTGCGCCAGATCAGCCAATGTCGGCTTGGCCTTGCTTGCCAGTGGGTGATCAGGGCGGGCGATGATGCGCATCCGCTCGCCCTGTTCGAACAGCTGGATATCGAGGCCGTGGCTGTCGATCTGATCCGGCAAGCGCCCGAGCACCACATCGAAATCGCCGCGAATCAGCGCAGGCAGCAGGGTATCGCTGGTGCCCACTTCAATCGAAATGCGCACTTTCGGGTATTGCGCCTTGAACGCCAGCACGCCCCGGGTCAACAGCGTCGGCACCGGCCCCATCACAGCGCCGATGCGCACCCGCCCTAAGGCACCGCGCGCCAGTTCGGCAATCTGCGCTTCGGCGTTTTCAAACTCGTGCAGCGCGCCTTGGGCGTAGCGAATCATCACCTCGCCATACAACGTGGGTTGCATGCCCCGTGGCAATCGCTCGAACAGTTGAACGCCCAGCCGCTCCTCCAATTGCGCCAGCAACAGGCTAGCGGCGGGTTGCGAGGTGTGAATGGCGCTGGCGGCCTTGCCCAGGTTGCCCAGTTCGCCCAAGGCATTAAGCAGGGCGATTTGCCGGCTGGAGATTTTCAGGGTGCTGAAAGCGGGAGGGTCGGGGATGTTGTTTGGCATATCGGATCTGATATCGATGATTAGGATCTGGCAATTATGCGCGTATGGAGATTGGGCCTACAGTCCGTTTATTCGCAGCTCGTACAGACCGAAATTACCGAGAAAAACAAGAGAATCCCAATGCCAATCACCATCACCTCCGTCACCACCCGCGATATCCGTTTTCCCACGTCGCTGTCGCTGGACGGCTCCGACGCCATGAACAGCGCACCGGACTATTCGGCGTCCTACGTGGTGCTGGGCACCGATTCCCCTGACAACCTGGAAGGCCATGGTCTGACCTTCACCATCGGTCGTGGCAACGAAATTTGTGTCGCGGCGATTGAATCCCTCGCACCGATGATCGTAGGCAAAACGCTTGAAGACATCACCGCCGACATGGGCGCGTTCTGGCACAACATCACCGCTGGCGACAGCCAGTTGCGCTGGCTCGGCCCGGAAAAGGGCGTGATCCACCTGGCCACCGCTGCGCTGGTTAACGCTGTGTGGGACCTGTGGGCCAAACACGAAGGCAAGCCGGTGTGGAAGCTGCTGGCGGACATGACCCCTGAGCAGCTCGTCAAATGCCTGGATTTCAGCTACGTCACTGACGCCATCACGCCCGAAGAAGCCATCGCCCTGCTGCGCCGCCAAGTGCCGGGCAAGGCTAAGCGTGAAGCGCAGATGCTCGAAGAGGGCTACCCCGGCTATACCACCGCGCCAGGCTGGCTGGGTTATTCGGAAGAGAAAATGCGCCGGCTGGCCCGGGAAGCAGTCGCCGAGGGCTGGACCCACATCAAGCAGAAGATCGGTGCGGACATCGAAGAAGACCTGCGCCGCGCGGCGATCCTGCGGGATGAGCTGGGTTGGGAGCGCACGCTGATGATGGACGCCAACCAGGTGTGGAGCGTCGAGGAGTCTATCCACAACATGCGGCGATTGGCGGCCTACGTGCCGTGGTGGATTGAAGAGCCTACCAGCCCCGATGACATCCTCGGTCACGCCACTATCCGCCAGAAGATCAAGCCAATTGGCGTTGCGACTGGCGAGCATTGCCACAACCGGGTGATGTTCAAGCAGATGTTCCAGGCCGGTGCGCTGGATTTCTGCCAGGTGGACGCGGCGCGACTGGGCGGTTTGAACGAAGTGCTGGTGGTGCTGCTGATGGCGGCGAAATTTGACGTGCCGGTTTGTCCGCACGGCGGGGGCGTCGGGTTGTGCGAGTACGTGCAGAACATCTCGCTGTTCGATTACATCGCTGTGTCGGGTTCGCTGGAAAATCGCGTGCTGGAATACGTCGATCACCTGCACGAACACTTTCTCGATCCGGTGGTGATCCGCCGCGGCCGCTACATGCCACCGCAACGCGCGGGCTACAGCATCGAAATGCACCCGGAAACGTTGGAGCGTTATCAGTTTCCGAATGGGGCGGTGTGGGTGGATTTGGCGGCACGATAATGGCCTTCAGTTAAAACGCAAGGTCATCACGGACCTCTTGGAGCGAGGCTTGCCCGCGAAGGCTTTTGTGCGGTTTCCGACAAGGAATACGCGTCGTTGACTTCGCGGGCAAGCCTCGCTCCAACAAAAGATGACGGCATGACGCCCAGTAGCGCGACATCTATATAGCGTCGTGCGACAGAGCCATTTGGCCTATGCATCGGACGCGGGCCTTTCAATCCGGTCGGCGTTATGATTTGCGCATCTACCCGACCACGGTGCGACATGACTTCTCCGGACACTACCCAACCCGCTGCGCCTGATCGTCATCGTCTGAGCGCTTCCTTATTAGGCGGCGGCTGCGAACCTGATCCCCGATTCACCCTCGCCAACGAACGCACTTTTCTTGCCTGGATTCGTACGGCGCTGGCCTTTCTTGCCGGTGGCATTGCCGTGGAAGCTTTCACGGGCGAAGTCTTCTCTCCTGATCTGCGTCGGGGTGTTGCGCTGACTTTGCTGGTGTTGGCGATGCTGGTCAGCGGCAGTGCCTGCGTGCGCTGGTTGAATGTCGAGCGCGCCATGCGTCAGCGAAAACCGCTGCCGTTGCCGGTGCTGGTGCCGATCCTGTCCATAGGCGGGGCGCTGGTGGCAGCGGGGTTGATCGTGTTTTTGAGCGTCGGTGGGTCGTGATCGGCAGTGTTGGGGATCGTAGGCCGGCCGGCATCGGTCACGACGATCCGGGGTTGCAACCTGAACGTACGTTGCTCGCCTGGCGGCGCACGCTACTGACGCTGATGGTCTGTTGCATTCTGTTCCTGCGCTGGATTCCGCACTTTGGCTTATGGGCGTTAATGCCGACCATTGGTGCGCTGATAGCATGCCTGCTGGTGCAAATCGGGCTGAATGCCCGCTACCGCAAAAGCACCAAAGGCATGTGCCAGGAACGCATTCCCGCGCCGTTTCGAGAGGTGGTGGTGCTGGGTGTGACCGTTATTGTGCTGAGTCTGATCGCGGTGTATGCGGTGGTGTTTCCCTGACAGTTTGACCACAACCTGTAGGAGCGAACTTGTTGGCGAGGCGGGCGATGAGGTTTAGCAGGTGTGCCGTCTCGCGAACAAGTTCGCTCCTACAGACAGGGCGTATTGCTCTGTTACGCCGTCGCGGGCTCCTGATAAAACGCGTAATCGGTATAACCCACCTCAGTACCACCGAAGAAGGTCGGGCGATCGTAAGGGTTCAGCGGCAGGTTGTGGCGCAGCCGTTCTGGCAGGTCCGGGTTGGCGATGAAGTGCCGACCAAACGCAACCATATCCGCATCGCCGGCCAGCAAAATGGCCTCGGCGGACTCGCCATCGAAACCCCCGGCAGCGATGATCACGCCTTTGTAGTGCTTGCGAATCAATTGCGCGGCCACTGGGGCGGGATCGGCGTATTCATCCTCGATATTGCCCAGAATGCGCGGCTCGATCAGGTGGATGTACGCCAGATTCAGCGGCGCCAACTGCTGCGCGACATATGTAAACAGTGCCTCAGGATCGCTATCGCCCATGTCGCCCCAGGTCCCGCTCGGGCCAATACGCACGGCGACGCGATCACTGCCCCAGACTGAAATCAGTGCGTTGGTCACTTCCAGCAGAAACCGCGCGCGGTTTTCAATCGAACCCCCGTAGCGGTCGGTGCGTTTGTTGCTGTTGTCCTGCAGAAACTGGTCCACCAGATAACCGTTGGCGCCGTGCAGCTCAACGCCATCAAAGCCTGCGGTGACCCCGCGCTCGGCGGCTGTGCGGAAGCTTTCGACCAGCGCCTGAATTTCATCGACCGTCAGCGCGCGGTTCGGCGTGTTCGGCACCCAGCCTTCGGTGGTGTAAGCGACGCCGCCGTGCAGCACTTCGGACGGGCCGACTGGAATGCTGCCAGCAGGCTGCACGTCGACATTGGACTGGCGACCGGCGTGATACAGCTGCAGAAAGATCTTGCCGCCCTTGGCGTGGACCGCGTCGGTGACCTGTTTCCAGCCAGCGATCTGGCTGTCTTCGAACAAGCCGGGCGCGCCCAGATAACCGTTGCCGTTGGGTGCGGCGATGGTGGCTTCGCCGATCAGAAAACCGCCTTGGGAGGTGCGCTGGGCGTAGTACTCGGCCATCAGCGGACCGGGGCGGGCGCCTGCTTCGGCACGCATGCGGGTCAATGGCGCCAGTACGACGCGGTGATTGAACGTGTAGGGGCCGACGTTAACTGCAGAATGAAGGAGGGACATGATTGCCTCGACATGGCGTGTGCAAATGGAGATCCGGGAAATGTGCCTGGGGTCGGAGCCGCTGTAGCGAATCGCGATTCAGGCGCTTGAGGCCAGTAAATGCGATTTCCCAGGGCGGATAAACGGGGCACCGTTCCCATCACTTCGGACATTTGCTCTGTAATGCCGTGGCTGTCGTTGGTGTTGATTCATGTGGGAGGGGGCTTGCTCGCGATGGGACTGATGCATTCATCGCATCTTCCGAATGCCGAGCATCGAATCGCGAGCAAGCTCCCTCCCACAATGGTGGACGGCTTTTACTGCGTCACATCAACCACAGCAATCCCTGCCGCCTTGTTCTCCCGTCGCTCATTGAGCCAGCCGTTCACCTGAGCGCCGAACTCTGCTGGCGCTTTGCGCGCGGTGCGTCGTCCGAGGTCGAGAATGGTTTGCTGAGCCAAGGCCTCTTCCATGCGTTTTTGCGCAGTCATCATGGCGGCGTGAATACCGCACATACCTTCCACCGCCCAGTCTGGGGGCGAGCCATCGAATACCGCGCAACGGCCGCGAATCTCCCTGCAATCAAAAATCAGTTTGCGGCCGTCAATGGCGTTGACGATGTCCAGCAGGGTGATTTCATCCGAAGGCCTGCCCAGTTTGAAGCCGCCACGCACCCCTTCGGTGGCCATCACCAGCTTGGCTTTGGCCAGTTTGGTGAACACCTTCGCCAGGTATTCAAGCGGCACGCCCTGCAACTCGGCGAGGTCACGCACGCTGGCTTCGCGGCTGTCGCCACGTTCGTCCATCAGCAGCAACAGACAGTGAATGCCGTACTCGACGCCAGCACTGTAAAGAGACATGTGTATCTCCGACTTGATTGATCGGATTAAAGTATCAATTTCCCCGTGTTGATAGCAAGGAATGGTTTGCTCCTACGACCGGTGGGGCAACAGGATCGTACTCGTCATGATTGTTGAAGCATTCGTATAGGCTCCTAAAATTACCGTTTTAGTGCGGTTTATGGCCGAATTTCAGTTTTCCGCGTGTCGTGGTTACTCAAATAAAGCTTGCTCTAATTAACTACGATCAATAGAGTCGTAGTTGTCTTGAGGCGGTCCCCTACTCCGACCGATACAACCAGCAACGGCTCGCATCATCGATGCCATCGCCAGCGCTTACCCAAACTGAAAACGACTTTTTACTTATCCGGAGCACACAATGAAGAAGCAAATTCTGATCGTCGGCGCAGGTTTTGGCGGCATGTGGAGCGCATTGAGTTCTGCGCGGTTGCTGGACATGCACAATCGTGATGACGTGGAAATCACTGTGCTGGCGCCTCAAGCCGAACTGGCCGTACGTCCTCGTTTCTATGAACAGCAAGTGCACCAGATGAAATCACCCCTGGGGCCTCTGTTTGACGCGGTGGGTGTGAAGTTCGTACGCGGTGTAGCCAGCAAGATCGATGTCGCTGGCAAACGGGTTGAATTCGCCGATGCCAACGGCACCGCATGCGCCCTTGATTACGACAAGCTGGTGCTGGCAGCCGGCAGCCGGGTTGTCCGCCCGACGGCGGTGAAGGGCGTCGAGCATGCGTTCGATGTCGACTTGATCGCCGAAGCCAGCCGCCTTGAAACCCATATCAAGGCATTGGCCCAGCAGCCTGAGTCCGACGCTCGCAATACTGTCGTCGTGGCAGGGGGCGGATTCACCGGCATCGAAACCGCGACTGAAATGCCGGCCCGCCTGCGCGCCGTGCTGGGTACCGATGCCAAGGTCAATGTGATCATCGTCGACCGTGGCAGCAAGATCGGCGCCTCACTGGGTGAAAACATCAGCCCCTCCATCGTCCAAGCCAGCGAGTCGCTAGGGGTCGAGTGGAAGCTCAATGCCTCGGTGGTGTCGGTGGATGAAGACGGTGTGACATTGGGGGACGGCCAGCGCATCGACGCAAAAACCGTGGTATGGACAGTGGGTGTGCGTGCCAGCTCACTGACCGAACAAGTGCCGGGCGAGCGCGACAGCTATGGCCGGCTGCACGTTGATCGCAACCTCAAAGTCATCGGTCAGGAAGACATCTACGCCACCGGCGATACGGCCTACGCCGCCACTGACGATGAGGGCAACTTCGCGATGATGACCTGCCAGCACGCCATTGCATTGGGTCGTTCGGCTGGCAACAACGTCGCTGCTGATCTGCTGGGTGAAGCGCCGACGCCTTACAGCCAGGTCAAATACGTCACCTGTCTGGACCTGGGCGAGTGGGGCGCGGTGTACACCGAAGGCTGGGATCGTCAGGTGAAACTGATCAAGGCCGAAGCCAAAGCGCTGAAAACCACCATCAACTCGGTGTGGATCTACCCACCAGCGGCTGATCGGGTGTCGGCACTGGCGGCGGCTGATCCGTTGATTCCTGTGGTGGCGTGATTCGCCTCGCAGGTCCTTGACCTGTAGGAGCGAATTCATTCGCGAAGGGCCGGTACATCCGATGCACATTTCGCGTCAGAACCACCGACTCGCGAATAAATTCGCTCCTACAGAATGTCCGTTTTCGCTCAATACGCCGCAACCAGCCCATCTTTGCGCGGATCGGTGCCACCGACGTACCCATGCTCGGTGCGCTGGATGATCTGCGCGCCGCCGAAGGCAAACACGCCGCTAGGGTCTTCGACGTCGATGTCGTGGCCTTTGGCGCGCAGTTCTGCCACCACCAGCCGATCAAAAGACCTTTCAACGGCGACTTTCAAGCCCGCTTCAAGTCTCCAGCGCGGAGCATCAGCCGCAGCCTGCGGGTTCTGCTTGTAGCGCAGGATGCGCATCATCATCTGCAAATGACCTTGCGCCTGCATCGGGCCGCCCATCAAACCGAAGGACATCAACGGCGTGCCGTCGGCGTTCATCACAAAGCCCGGAATGATGGTGTGGAAAGGCCGCTTGCCCGGCGCGACAGTGTTGACGTGATCAGGGTCCAGAGTGAAACCCGCGCCGCGATTCTGCAGGCTGATGCCGGTGCCAGGCACCACAACACCCGAACCAAAGCCCATGTAATTGGACTGAATGAACGAGACCATCATGCCGCTTTCATCCGCCGCCGACAGGTACACCGTGCCGCCGGCCTTGGGTGAGCCGTGACCCGGATTGGCCGCCTGCTCGTTGACCAGTGCGGCGCGTTCCATCAGGTACGTCGGGTCCAGCAAATGCTCGGAGCGCAGGCGCATGTGGTCGTTGTCGGCCACGTGCTCGTCCAGATCGGCCAGCGCCAGCTTCATGGCTTCCAGCACCGGATGCACGGTCTCGACGCTGTCCACCGGGTGCTCGCCGACGCCCAAGGCTTCGAGCATGGTCAGCCCGGAAAGCGTGGCGATGCCCTGACCGTTTGGCGGCAATTCGTGGACGACGGCGCCAGCGTAGGGCACCGACAAGGTGTCGATCCAGTCGACGCTGTGGGTCGCCAGATCGTCCAGGCTCATGACGCTGCCGTTGGTGTGGGCATGAGCGATCATCGCCTGCGCCAACTCACCGCGATAGAACGACTCGCCCTTGGTGTCGGCGATCGATTGCAGGGTTTTTGCGTGGTCTTTCAAGCGAACTTTTTCGCCTGCTTTCGGCGCTTTACCGCCCTGCAGGAAGCACTCGGCAAAGCCCGGTTGATCCTTCAACAGCCCGGCGCCACGACGCCACAGCTCGGCAATGATTGGCGTGACCTGATAACCGTCTCGCGCATAACCAATCGCAGGTTCCGCCAGGGTCGCGAACGGCAGCTTGCCGTAGCGTTCGGACAAGGCCACCCAAGCCGACACGGCGCCAGGCACGGTGACTGCGCCCCAACCGCGCTGCGGCATCTCTTTCTGGCCGTCGAAATACTCCGGCGTCCAGCCCTTCGGCGAGCGGCCCGAGGCATTGAGGCCCTGCAACTTCTCGCCGTCCCAGACAATCGCGAACGCATCGCTGCCAATGCCGCAACCGGTGGGCTCGACCACGGTCAGCACCATCGCTGCTGCAATCGCTGCGTCCACCGCGTTGCCGCCTTTGCGCAGCATGTCCAGCCCGGCCTGGGCTGCCAGCGGCTGGGAGCAGGCGACCATGTTGTTGCCCATCACCGGCGAGCGGGCGGACGCATAAGGTTGGCTGTAATCCAGATCATCGAACATGAGTAGGCTCTCTTGGCAGTCATCGTTTTTAAAAACAGCGGAATTAGCTTTTGGGATCGAGGGCGTCACGCAACCCATCGCCCAGCAGGTTGAAACACAGCACCGTGATGTAGATCGCCACACCGGGCGCTATCGACATCCACGGCGCCTGCTCCATGAAATTTTTTGCGGTGTTGAGCATCGAGCCCCAGGACGGCGAGGGCGGTTGCTGGCCCAGGCCCAGGAACGACAAACTGGCTTCGGCAAGAATGGCCGAAGCGATGGTCAGCGTGGCTTGCACCACCAGCGGCGACATCACGTTGGGCAGCACGTAGCGCAGGATGATCCAGCGATCCGGCAGGCCGATGGCGCGTGCGCCTTCCAGATAATCCTCGTGACGAATCGACAGCACCTGACCCCGCGTCAACCGCGAGAAAATTGGCATTGCTGACAGGCCGATGGCGATCATCGCGTTGGTCAGGCTTGGGCCGAGAAACGCGCCCAAGGCAATCGCCAACACCAGAAACGGGCAGGACAGGAGCGCTTCCATGATTCGCGAAATCACCGCGTCCAGCTTGCCGCCGAAGTAACCGGCGATCAGCCCCAGCGGCACGCCAATGACCATGGCAATCGCCACTGAAACACCACCGGCCAGCAACGAGCTGCGCGCGCCCCACAGCAGGCGGGAAAACAGATCACGCCCCAGCTCGTCGGTGCCCAGCCAGTACATCATCGACGGCGCTTTACGCACGGCCAGGAAGTTGGCTTTCAGCGGATCGAACGGCGCAATCCACGGCGCCATGAGCGCGGCGAGGATGAACACCAGCAGCACCACCGAGCCGATCACCGCGCCCTTGTTCGCCAGGAACTTGCGCACGAACGGCGAGCGGGTGCGCGGCTTGAGCGCGATGTCGTTGGCGCGTGAAGCGAGCGGGGCTATCGCGGTCATCAGGCAGTCCTCAGGCGCGGGTTGATCATGCGGTACAGCACATCCGCCAGAAGATTGAGCAGCAGAAAACCGATGGCGACGCACAGCACCACGCCTTGCACCACGGCGTAATCGCGGTTGAATACGGCATCGACAATCATCTTGCCGAAGCCCGGGATACTGAACACTTGCTCGGTCAGTACCGCACCGCCCAACAGTTCGCCAAACAGCAGCGTGGTCAGGGTGACGATGGGCATCAGTGCGTTGCGCAGCGCGTGTTTGAGAATCACCGTGCGCGGGAACAATCCCTTGGCTCGCGCCGTGCGCACGTAATCGGCACGCAGTACTTCGAGCATGGCGCTGCGGGTGTGGCGCATCAGCACCCCAGACAGTCCGGCGCCGAGGACGAAGGCCGGCAGGATCAGGGTTTTCAGGTTCTGCCCGACGTCTTCGCCCAGCGGCACGAAGCCTGAGGCGGGGAGCCATTGCAGTTTCACAGCGAAGATCATGATCAACAGAATCCCCAGCCAGAAGTGCGGAATGGAGATCCCCGACAGGGCAAAGATATTGGCCCCGTAATCCACCGCCGTGCCTTTGCGCACGGCGGAAATCACCCCGGTGGGAATGCCGATCAGCAGCGCGATGATCAAGGCCAGCACCGCCAGTTCAATGGTCACTGGCAGCTTGGAGGCCAGCAGCGCAGTGACCGGTTGCTCGGTGCGCAACGAGGTACCGAAATCGCCTTGCAGCACGTTGCCGACCCAATGGATGTACTGCAGCGGCACCGGATCATTGAGCCGGTATTTGTCGCGCAGATACTCCATCACTGCCGGGTCGCGTTCTTCACCTGCCATCGCCAGCACCGGATCACCCGGCAGCAGTTTTTGCAGGGTGAAGACGAACAGCGACACCAGAATCAGCGTCGGGATGGCGCTGAGCAAGCGTCTGAAAATGAATGTCAGCATGCGCAATCCTCGAAGCCGAACCGGTTAGCCGCAAGCGGGGTAGTCATTTGAAAGCAACATCCGTCAGGCGAATCAAACCATCGGGGCTCGGTACGAAACCGGTGATATTGCTGCGCATGGCGATGATGCGTGGATCGAAATACAGGTAGCTGCCCGGCACATCCACGGCCAGCAGACGCAGCGCTTCGAAGTACAGCGCCTGACGCGCCGCCTCGTCGTTGGTGGTGCGCGCCTTGTTCAGCAGATCGTCCAGTTTCGGGTCACAGAAATGGCCGTCGTTCTGGCCGCCTTTGCAGGTCACGAACTGATGGATATTGCCGTCCGGATCAGGGCGTCCGGACCAGGCCGTCATGCCGATCTGGAAGTTGCCCGACTGCTGTTCGCTGAGCAGCGTGGCGTATTCGGTGGCGACCAGATTCACCTTGAAGCCGGCTTCTTCGGCCATCGCCTGCACGATCTGCCCGACTTGCTGGGCGATCGGGTTGTTGGCCACCTTCAGCTCGACTTCCAGCGGCATTTTCACGCCGGCTTCGGTCAGCAGCTTTTTGCTCTGCTCCACATCGCGCGCCGGGATCGGCAGGCTCTTGTCGTAATACGGGCTGCTGGTCGGGAATGGCTGCGCACTCGGCGCAAACAGACCTTCGAACACCACCTGATTGATCGCGTCACGGTCGATCGCCAACTCAAACGCCTTGCGTACGCGCTTGTCCTGACCCATTGGTGTCTTGGCGCGCTCGCCGTTGTTGGTGTTGTACATCAGCTGCATGTAACCCAGGCCCGGCGTGTTGAAGACCTGCAATTTGCTGTCGGCCTTGGCGGTTTTCACGTCGGTGGGCGCGACACGTTCGATGATGTCCAGATCGCCCGAGCGCAGGTTGGCCAAGCGCACGGAGGTGTCAGGAATCGGCAGGAAAATCACCTTGTCGAAGTGATACGCCTGCTTGTTCCAGTAGTTGTCGAAACGCTCCAGCACGATGCGATCCTGCTGCACGCGCTGAACGAATTTATAAGGCCCGGAGCAGATCGGTTTCGAGCCGACTTCGGTGGCCGACGCCTTGGGCGCGAGCATCATCCCGGCACGGTCAGACAACTGGGAAATCAGCGTGGCGTCCGGTTGCTTGACCTTGATTGCGACGGTTTTGGCGTCGATCACGTCCACGCTTTCCACCGATGACAATTCGCTCTTGCGCAGGGAGTCGGGCAGGGTGCGGGCGCGGTCCAGGTTGAATTTCACGGCGGCGGCGTCGAACACCTCGCCGTCATGGAATGTCACGCCGTCGCGCAGGGTCATGGTCAGCGTTTTGCCGTCCTCGCTCCAGCTCCAGGCCGTTGCCAGTTGTGGCACGTATTTGAGCTGCGGGTTGATGTCCACCAGCTTGTCGCACAGCGCGGTGTAGACCAGACGGCCCGAGTAGGTGCGCGAGCGGTGGGGGTCGAGCACGTCCGGGTCGTCCTGAATGCCGATGCGCAGGGTGGATTCGGCAAAAGCAGCATTGGCAGCGAGCAGTAACAGCGTTCCCGTCATCAGGTGGGCGAACTTCATGGCTGACTCTCCAGAGATAAGGCTTGATGGCTTTTGAACAGATTCAGGCGTTGGCTGTAGGCCGCGCTCGGTGTCGGTACGACCAGCGAGCCCGCCCCGGCGTTGGCGATGTCGCGCCAGTAGTGGCAGGCGACCTGCCGCTCGGCTTCGACGGTTTCGAAGACCGGTTTCACGTCACGGCACAAGGGTTTGGCGTGGGGGCAGCGGGTGTGAAAGCGGCAGCCTGACGGCGGCTTGCTCGGGCTCGGCATGTCGCCGCCGAGCACCGGGCGCGGGTGACGCAAATCAGGGTGGCTGACCGGCACGGCGGCCATCAGCGCTTGGGTGTAAGGATGGAACGGGGTTTCGAATAGCGCGTTGACCGGCGCCAGTTCCACGATCTCGCCCAGGTACATCACTGCGACGCGGTCGCTCATGTGACGAATCACCGCCAGCCCGTGGGCGACGATCACCAGCGTCAGGCCAAATTGATGCTTGAGGTCTTCCAGCAGATTGACCACCTGCGCCTGCACCGACACGTCCAGCGCCGACACCGGCTCATCGCCCAAAATCAAGCGCGGCTCCGAGGCCAAGGCGCGGGCAATGCCGATGCGCTGGCGCTGGCCGCCGGAAAACTCATGGGGATAACGGCTGCCGTGCTCCGGCGCCAGACCGACCGTGCGCAGCAGTTCAGCAACCTTGTCCTGGCGGGCGCTGCGGCTGTCGTCGCGGTGCAGCCAGATCGGTTCGCCGACAATCGCCTCCACACTCATGCGCGGGTTCAGCGACGCGAACGGGTCCTGAAAAATGATCTGCAAATCCCGCCGCACCTGACGCAGCTTCTCCGGCGCCAGATTGGCCAGGTTGCGGCCCTCGTAAATCACATCGCCGGCGGTGGGTTTGAGCAGGTTCAGCAGCACCCGGCCGAGGGTCGATTTGCCCGAACCGGATTCGCCCACCAGTGCCAGGGTTTCGCCCCGGCGCACGGACAGCGAGACTTCATTGACCGCTTGCACCGGCGGCTTCTTGCGCTGGAACAAACCGCTTTCGCTGAAGAAGTGTTTGCTGACGCCGATGCTTTCCAGAATCGGGGTTTGTGTGTCCGGTGTTGGGCTGATGTCGCGTTCTGCTGCGCTCATGCGCTGACTCCCAAATGCTGTTCCAGCGGCACGCGGATGCACGCGGCGAAATGATCGGGCGAGACTTCCAGCAACGGCGGACGCGCTTCGCGGCAGGCGGCGATGACAAACGGGCAGCGTCCGGCGAAGCGGCAACCATCGGGCATCTCTGCCGGGGTCGGCACGCGGCCGTTGATAGTCGCCAGTCGTCCTTCTCTCGGACCAATGGACGGCATAGAGCCCATCAGGCCGATGGTGTAAGGGTGTTGCGGGTCATCGAACAGGGTTTTCACCGAGCCGCTTTCGACCACTTGGCCGGCGTACATCACCATGACGTCGTCGGCTACTTCCGCGACCACGCCCAGGTCGTGGGTGATGAGGATCATCGAGGTGCCGGTCTCGGCTTGCAGGTTGCCGATCAGCGAAAGAATCTGCGCCTGAATCGTCACGTCCAGTGCGGTGGTGGGTTCGTCGGCGATGATCAGCGCCGGATCATTTGCCAAAGCCATGGCAATCATCGCGCGCTGGCGCATGCCGCCGGAGAGTTCGTGGGGGTAGGCGTCCAGACGTTGCGCGGCGTCGGGCACGCGGACCTTTTCCAGCATCTGCAACGCGCGCTGACGAGCCTCTTTGCTGGAGAGGCCCTGGTGGCGAATCACGCTTTCGGCGATCTGCTCGCCGATGGTGAACACAGGGTTGAGCGAGGTCATCGGCTCTTGAAAAATCATCGCCATGCGGTTGCCGCGCACGTCCAGCAATCGCTCGTCGGACATGCCCAGCAAGGTTTCGTCTAGCAGACTTGAAGCGCTGGCACTGACCGTGGCGGTGTCGGGCAGCAGGCCCATCAACGCCATCGACGTCACGCTTTTGCCGCAGCCCGATTCGCCGACGATGGCCAGGGTTTTGCCCGGTTGCACCTTGAACGACACGCCATCGACCACATTGGCCGGCGCGCCCTTGAAGCGCACGGTCAGGTCGCTGACGCTCAAGACCGGATGCCCGTTGGCGGGAAGTTGCTGGCTCATAAGCTCGCCTCAAGATCCTGATGAATGACGTTGTCCAGCGCCTGTTGCAGCGCGCGCAAATGACCACGCATGGCGGTCGCCGCTTTCATCGGATCGCGGCTTTCAATGGCGGTGACGATGTCGTCGTGGTCGTGGCTGTACGTGCTGAGGCGGTCGGTGTTGCGCGCCCGTTGGCGCAGGTCCCGCCAGGCAGGGTCCAGACGTATCGCGTCGAGCATTTCGAAGATGTCCAGCATCAGTCGGTTGCCTGCAGCTTCGGCGATGCCGCGATGCAAAGCGCTGTCCCACAGTTCGATGCCTTCTGCGTCAAGTTCATCGGCGGTCTGCTGGCGGGTGGTGCGCTCGGCCAGACGCCTGAGGATCGCCATCTGCTCGCCGCTCGCTCGCACTGCCGCAAGAGAGGCCAGCGCCGGTTCCAGATGGAGACGTGCCTCCATGACCTCACTGAAATTGGTCCGGCTCGACAGCTTGGCAAAACTCATGGACGCGCTGGGCGGGGTAGGGCCGACAAAAGTGCCTTTGCCCTGCCGTCGCCAGATCTGGCCTTCGGCTTCCAGCACGGCGAGCGCGCGACGAATCGCTCGACGGCTGAGGCCGAAATCCACTGCCAACTCGCGCTCGGTAGGCAGCGCCCGCTGAGGAAACGCCGCGTGCTGGGCCACGATCTGACGCAGGGCGTCCAGGGCCAGTTTTGAAGCGTTGTCGTGAGCTGCGTCAGTCTCGAGTCTTTCCATCATGGTTTCTCGTGACAAGCTGAAAGAGGAATGCACGCGCCGGTTGGACACAGCGCTGCGATGCGAAGAGAGGTGCAAGGGTGATGCCAATTTGAATTGGTTCGCTGAGGCGGTTCGCGTGTGAACGAGGTATTTGCGCTCAGCCGAGAAGGCGCTGGGCCAATAGCTCAATGGTTCGGAATATGGTTCGCGGGGTAGAGAGGATTGGTTCAGGCTCAGCTGAACCAATTTATTGCGGCGGCGTTTTATGTGAGCGCTTTGGGTACACACGCCTCGTTAACGTGCGTTGAAGTAACCCTGCGGGGGTGGATTCGTCTTTTTGCCTGGCGGGAACCCGTGGGAGCGGACCTGTCCGCGAAGATGCCTGTGCATCCGACGCATGTTTAGCGCTTGGCACTGAGCCTTCGCGGACGGGTCCGCTCCCACAAGTCTTGCGCCTGACCTTGGGATCTGAGGTCAGCTCCTTCCCTGTGGGAGGGAGCTTGCTCGCGATAATGTCAGATCAGGCACCGCGACATAATCAATCCCACTGCGGCGCAAGACTTGCCGGGCTGGCCAGGCGATGACCGCGATCCAGTGTGGCGATCTGCGCCATGTCTTCGTCAGTCAGCTTTAAATTCTGCGCCTTGAGATTACTCTCCAGATTGGCGCGCTTGGTCGACGATGGAATGACCGAATAACCCTGCTGCATTGCCCACGCCAGCGTCACCTGAGCAGTGGTTGCGCTATGGCGTTTGGCGATCTGTTCGATCACCGGGTCTTTCAGCACTTCGCCATACGCCAGCGTCATGTACGAGGTGATGTGAATGCCTTGCTGCTGAGCGAATTCGATCAACTTGCGGTTCTGCAAATACGGGTGCACTTCGATCTGGTTGGTGGCGATGTTCTCGACACCCACCGCTGCTATGGCTTCCTTGAGCAGCGCGATGGTGAAGTTGGAAACGCCGATCTCTTTGGTCAGCCCTTGCTTCTTGGCTTCCATCAGCGCGCCCAGAAACTCAGCCACCGGGACCGCTCCTTTTGGCGAAGGCCAGTGAGCCAACGTCAGGTCCACAGCGTCGGTTTGCAGTTTCGCCAGGCTTTCCTTGAGGCTGGGGATCAGCTTGTCGGCGGCGAAGTTGTCGGTCCAGATTTTGGTGGTGATGTAGACGTCTTTGCGCGGTACGCCGCTGTCAGCGATGGCTTTGCCGACTTCGGCTTCGTTGCCGTAGATCTGCGCGGTGTCGATCACGCGATAGCCAGCTTCAAGGGCGTCGGTGACCGAATCGATGACCACCTGATCTTTCAGGCGGAAGGTGCCGAGGCCAAATGCAGGGACAGTCATTGAATGCTCCATCAGAGAGAATGTGTGAAATCAGAGGCCCAGTATTCCGGTTGGTTCGGTTGGGAAACACCGGAGATCGGGAAACACAGTTTTGATTTGAGGGCATGAATGCGCCACGAACGTTCCTCGCAACCTGTAGGAGCGAACTTGTTCGCGAAGCGCTATGCCTGACACATCGCAGTGACTGACTCGCCAACAAGTTGGCTCCTACAGAGGGATCAGCGATTCATGTCCAGAATCATGCAGGTGGTCGTGCCGGTGGCATACAACTTCCCATCCACATCGTAGATTCGCCCCTCGGCCAGCGCCGTCGAGCGCCCGATGTGCACCACTTTCCCTTCCGCGCGGATTGGCCCGATCTTGTTGCTCAGCGCCCGCACATAGCTGATGCGCAGATCCAGCGTCGTATAACCTTGGCCCTTTTTCAGCCGGGTATGGACGGCGCAACCCATGCACGAATCCAGCAGCGTCGCCGCGTAACCGCCATGCACGCTGCCCAACGGGTTGTAATGCTGCGGGCCAGGCGTGCCCTGAAACAAAAAGCGGTCTTCGGACCACTCCAGCGGCACGAAATCCATCAGCTCGCCAATCGGTGGATGCGGATAGACGCCATTGCCGATCCCGTCGAAAAACTCCTGAGGCGTCAACTGCGCCACCTCCGCCAGGTTCATGCTGCCGGCCTTGCCCAGTCGAGCGCGCACCTCTTGTTCCTGAGCCAGCCAGAGGGCAATTGTGTCTTCGCGAGAGGTGCTGTTCATGGCGTTTGGAACTCCTTTTCCGCTATGGGCGGGATGATCGAAATGTTTGGAATTACGATCATAATCTGAGCGGGCCGACGAATACAAAATCAAAATTGAAATGCATTTCCCTGTAGGAGCGAACTTGTTCGCGAGGCGGTCTTTGGCGACGGCTGAATCTCTCGCGAACAAGTTCGCTCCTACAGAAAAGCGCGCAGCTTTTGTACGAGTTACAGGCCCGGAGCGGGGCGATTTTCCTTCTTCACAAAATGCTGATGCATGTCCGCTGTCAGCGTTTCGATGCGCTCGCTCAGTTCCTTGGTCATCTGCGTCAGTTTGGTGTTTTGCTCCAGCAGTTCGAGCATCTGCGCAGTGTTCTGCGCGGCGCGGGCCAGGCGGTCCTCGTTCGCAACGGCCAGGGCTTCGCGGTGTTGGGCGTCGGCATCTGCGTTGGCTTTGTCACGTGCGGCCTGACGCGTCTGGGCGAGCAAGATCAGCGGCGCGGCGTAGGCCGATTGCAGGCTGAACGCCAGGTTCAGCAGGATGAACGGGTAGACGTCGAACTTCACCAGCCCGGTGACATTGGCCACTACCCATAGCACCACAATGAGAGTCTGTGCTCCGAGAAACGTCGGCGTGCCAAAGAATCGTGCAAACGCTTCGGCCTTGAGCGCGAACGCATCGTTACCAAAGGTCGGTGCCAGGTGTGCATGACCCTTATGAAAACGCAGATGATCGACGGGCTTGCGTTTAGCGGTGTCGTTGGCTGGGACTGAAGCATCGGATGCTGAGGTAGGCATGGCGGTTTCCTGCTGGCAAAAACGTTGCCTCACTATAGGCGCCGGCTTTGTCAGGTTGTATCGACTTGTTTCGCCATCGCCTGAACCGGCGCTGAACGCCCGCCATTTGTGGTGGCTCTAACGTTTTCCTGAGCGTGCGGCTATTCTCGCGCTTCTCCAGTAAATGCTGCCTCGTTACAGGTTGATGATGCCATGACAACCCTGCGCCTGATCCTTGGCGATCAGCTCAATCCCTGCCACAGCTGGTTCCAGGAACAACGTGCCGATGTGGTCTACCTGCTGATGGAAATCCGTCAGGAAACCGATTACGTCCTGCACCACGCGCAGAAGATCATCGCCATCTTCGCCGGCATGCGCGATCTGGCGCGTCTGCTTAAAGAGCAGGGCCATCGCGTGCGTTATCTGCACATCGACGACACTCACAATCGCCAGTCCCTGCCCAGCAATCTCGATGCCCTGATCGAACACTATCAGGCCACGGGATTTGAATATCAGGCGCCCGATGAATACCGGCTGGATCAGCAGTTGGCCCAATACTGCTCGCAGCAATCCATAGAATGCCGCATGGTCGACAGCGAGCATTTCTACAGCGCTCGGGACGAAGCCGCGCGGCAGTTCAGCGGGCGCAAGCAATGGCTGATGGAAAATTTCTACCGCCACATGCGCACCACCCACCGTGTGCTGATGGATGCGCATAAAAAGCCGTCGGGCGGGCAGTGGAATTACGATCACGACAACCGCAAGCGCTGGCCGGGCACGCCGTTTGAGCCGGAAGACTTGCGCCCGCGTCATGATCATTCAGCCCTGTGGCAGAGCATCGTCGACGCCGGGGTCAGCAGTTTTGGCCAACCCAATGCCGAGCAGTTTGCCTGGCCGCTGAACCGCGAAGAGGCGTTGCAGCAACTGGACGACTTCATCGAATTGGCCTTGCCGCACTTCGGCGATTTTCAGGACGCCATGAGCACTCACGCGTGGCGGCTGTTTCACTCGCAACTGTCGTTTGCGATGAACGCCAAGATGCTCAACCCGCGCGAAGTCGTCGACCGGGCAGAGGCGGCTTACCGATCAAGCGCAGCACCGCTGGCAGCGGTCGAGGGTTTCATCCGGCAGATTCTGGGCTGGCGTGAATACGTGCGCGGCGTGTACTGGGCGCAGATGCCCGGTTATGACTTGCTCAACGCCTTCGGCCACGATGCGCCGCTGCCGTCGTATTTCTGGGACGGCAAAACCAAGATGCGCTGCATGGCTCATGCGCTCGGCAGCTCGTTGGAGCATGCCCATGCTCATCACATTCAGCGGCTGATGGTGATCGGTAATTTCGCGCTGTTGGCCGGGCTTGATCCGGCGCAGGTGCATCAGTGGTATCTGGGGGTGTATATCGATGCGTTTGAATGGGTGGAATTGCCAAACACGCTGGGCATGAGCCAATTCGCCGATGGCGGCATGCTAGCGACCAAACCCTATGTGTCGAGCGCGGCCTACATCGACCGCATGAGCGATTACTGCAAGGGCTGTCATTACGACAAGAAACTGCGGATCGGCGAGCGGGCTTGTCCGTATAACGCGTTGTACTGGGATTTCTTTCGGCGCAACAAGCAGCAGCTGGAAGGCAATCACCGGCTGGGAATGGTGTATCGCACGCTAGGGAAAATGGGCGAGGCCGATGTTGTTGCTTTGCAGGAGCAGGCCGCCACCTGGCGTGGGGATCTGGATGCGCTGTGATACTTCTTCTGTAGGAGCCAACTTGTTGGCGAGACGGCCAGCGAGGTGTGTCAGAGGCGCCGCTTCGCGAACAAGTTCGCTCCTACAGTGATCTTCATTCGGCGCGCGAGTGTTGAGCGCCGTAGCCGCGTTAATCCACCGGTTCAGGGTGCAACGGTTTGGTCTGCTGCATGATGGTTGCGTAATCGAACACGTACTGGCGCCCCGCATGGCTGGTCTGGCGCAGTCTGTCGATCAGTAGTCGCTCTTTCTTATTCAGGTATCTCAACCCTTGGTGGTCACTGGACTTGAGGTGATCACGTTCATGGGCGTCAGGGAAAGCAATGACGTTCGTCATGAAATATCTCCTTTTAATGGGTCCTGTTTCCCGGCTCCATCTTCCGGGCTAACCGTTTGTCGTGCGACAGCGCACCTTACCCACAAAAAGTCCGACGCTTCAACCCTGCAAATGATCAACGGATCACAGGATTTGCATGATCTCGAACGATTGCCGGGCGCCATTGACGTGGATGTCTACTTCGTCCCCGTCGAACTTGCCCAGCAGGTTCTGGCCCAGCGGCGCCTTGGCGGTGATGACCGTGATCAGCGTCTGCTCATGCCGCACTTTCAGCCCAGCAGCGTCGGGGCCGAGAAACAGGTGCTGGCGCTGACCGGTGGTGGACTCAAGGGTAATCAGATCGCCCGTCTGAATGCCGTGCTCTGCATCGTGAGGTTCAAGGGTCAGCGTCTGAAATCGCAGCAGCGACTGGCGAATTTCCTCCACGCGACGTGCCTGACCTGCCGCCAGATATGACGCTTCCAGCCCGAGCGTGTCGTACTTGTTTTCGGCGATGTTCTCTTCGTGAGTCGCGGTTTCATAGGCCGTTTGCGCGGCCCTTGTGGCGACATCGAGATCGACAATCAGCGTGTCGATGATTTGCAGCAAAACCTGTTGCTTGTTCATGGGCGTGGATTCTTGATGGGGGTGCTTGTGTGCATCGGTTCAGCCACAGAATTGATAAACACTGGCGCGGCTCTTCTCGCTGGGGGCGGTCTGATTCTGCTGCATCCAGAACTGGCATTTCGGGCCGTTGAAAGATTTTTGCCGCTCGGCCTGTTCGGCGTCCTGGGCCTGCCGTTGTTCGCTGTCGCGCAGGATTTGCTTGTACTGATCGAACATCGGGTTTTCGCTCTGCACCGGAGTTTTGGGCGGGGCAGGTGCAGTCAACTGAGTGGCCGCGTTGCTGATGGCTTGCGCTTGTTCTGCGGGGAGCATCTTGAAAACCAGCAGCCCGGTCAGGACGATGGCGATGAACCCAAGCCACATGCCCAAGGCGATGCTGACTATCAGTTTCAGCGGAGCAAGGGTGACCGACAACTCGCGGCGGCGTATCGAGGTTGGCATGACAGACTCCGGACTTGGCATGGGCGAGTGGCAAACAGGTGCCGACGATTGTCGCACGTCCGGGGCTGGTGATCGTGCGCGGTTATGAAGGACAATCCGCACTTTTCAACATCCACGAGGAGCCGGGATGAAAGCCTCTTGGGATATTTTCTGCACGGTTGTGGATAACTTTGGCGACGTCGGCGTGACCTTTCGTCTGGCGCGGCAACTGGTGGCAGAGCACGGGTTTGAGGTGCGGCTATGGATCGACGATCTGTCGGCATTCGCCCGTTTGCGCCCCGGCGCAGATGCTACAGCTGAGCAGCAAACGTGCGACGGCGTCAGCATCTGCCATTGGGCCAAGGACTGGCGGCCGGTTCAGTTGCCCGATGTGGTGATCGAAGCCTTCGCCTGTCGCTTGCCAACGCCGTACATCGACTCGATGCTTGCCAGCGCAAAACAGCCGCTGTGGTTCAACCTGGAATACCTCAGCGCCGAAGACTGGGTCGCCGGTTGCCATGGCCTGCCATCGGTTCAATCATCGGGCCTGCGCAAGTATTTCTTCTTCCCGGGCTTCACCGACAAGACTGGCGGGTTATTGCGCGAAACCGGGCTGATCCAGCGGCGCCAGGTGTTTCAGGCCGATGCTGCAATGCAGCAATCATTTTTGCGGGGCCTGAATATCGTGGCCGATCCCGACGCGCGGCTGATTTCACTGTTCGCCTACGAGCACGCCGGATTGGCCAGTTGGCTGCAAGCACTGGCCTTCGATGAGCGCAAGACTCATCTGCTGGTGCCGGAAGGCCGGGTGCTCGCAGACGTGCAGCGTTGGCTGGGAGTCGACCAGCTCAACGCCGGCGATCTGAACCAGCGCAATGCGTTGACGATCCAGGTGCTGCCGTTTGTCCGCCAGGAGGATTACGACCGTTTACTGTGGTGTTGCGAGTTCAACGTAGTGCGTGGTGAAGACTCGTTCATCCGCGCGCAATGGGCCGGCAGGCCGCTGATCTGGCACATTTACGAACAGGACGACGACGCGCATTGGGCCAAGCTCGATGCTTTTCTGGAGTTGTACCGGGTGGGGTTGTCGCCGCCTGCGGCGCAGGCTTTGGCGCAGGTCTGGCATCACTGGAATGCCGGGCAGGGCATGGGCCAAAGCTGGAACGATTTGATGAAACACTGGCCAGAAGTGACAGCGCACGCCGACCGCTGGTGTCTGGAACAGGCTTTGCAGGACGATCTGACGACTGCTCTAGTAAGCTTTTATCGAAATTCGCTATGATACGCGGCCTTGTATTAAGCCCTGTACGAAAAGTGGCTTTTCGTACAGGGCTTAGAAAGTACTTTCATCCAAATTCGGATACTCGTAATGAAAACTGGTAAAGAACTCAAACCCGGTACCGTGATCAAGCTTGAGAATGATCCTTGGCTGGTTCAGAAAGCTGAATTCACCAAGTCGGGCCGTAACAGCGCGATCATGAAGACCAAGCTGAAAAACCTGCTGACCGGCTACAAGACTGAAATCGTCTACAGCGCCGATGACAAGCTGGACGACGTGATCCTCGACCGTAAAGAAGCGACCCTGTCCTTCATCAGCGGCGACACCTACACGTTCATGGACACCACTGACTACACCATGTACGAACTGAACGCTGAAGACATCGAAGCGGTTCTGCCATTCGTTGAAGAAGGCATGACCGATGTCTGCGAAGCCATCTTCTTCGAAGAGCGTCTGGTTTCGGTTGAACTGCCGACCACCATCGTTCGCGTTGTTGATTACACCGAAGGTTCCGCTCGCGGTGATACTTCCGGCAAAGTGATGAAGCCTGCCAAGCTGAGCAACGGTACTGAGTTGCAGGTTGCTGACTTTATCGAAATCGGTGACCGCATCGAGATCGACACCCGAGAAGGCGGTTCCTACAAAGGCCGTGCTAAATAAGCACTGCTTTTGTAACGCTGAAACGAAAAAAGCCCCGGCTCGCGAGAGTCGGGGTTTTTTTGTGGCCGGTCGTTTTTGCGTGGAGCACCGCAGTCAATGTGGGAGCTGACGGGCAACGCGAGGCTGCGATGCGGTGTGTCAGGCTAACCGCATCGGTCGGGCGCGACCCCGGAGCCTTCGGCAGCTCCTACAAAGGCAGACCTTAAGGTCAGACCGTTACGTGCAACCGAACATCAACATTGCCGCGAGTGGCGTTGGAGTACGGGCATACCTGGTGGGCTGCATCGACCAAGGCTTGTGCGTCAGCTTGTTCCAGACCAGGCAAACTGATGTTCAGGTCGATGTCCAGACCGAAACCGCCGGGGATCTGACCGATGCCGACATGGGCAGTGATCGAGGTATCGGCTGGAAGGCTGCGCTTGCTTTGGCCGGCGACGAATTTCAGGGCGCCGATGAAGCAGGCCGAGTAGCCCGATGCGAACAGTTGCTCAGGGTTGGTGCCATCGCCGCCCGCGCCGCCCAATTCTTTGGGGGTGCTCAGTTTGACGTCGAGAACTTTGTCGCTGGAGACAGCACGGCCATCACGGCCACCGGTAGCGGTTGCAACTGCGGTGTAGAGAGTTTCCATGTTCTTTTCCTCGTGAGCTGATTCAGGATTGGATGGTTTTGCCTGACGCTAAAAGTTTGTGCGCTAAGCAAGTGGTGTGAATGTAGTGCGCACTTAGTTTGTACGCAAGATATATTTTGGGAAGATTTCGGAAGCGGGAGGTTATTGAGGATTTGTAGAAGTTGACGAGCCCGTGCGAGGCTACGATGACGGTGTGTCAGACAGACCGCATCGGTCGAACGCGACCCCGGAACCTCGCGCTGCTCGTCAGATCCTACAGGTAACAGTTGAGTCCTTGAGATAACGTCAGAGACTGCCCTGCAAATTCCCGCGCAGTTCGATGAGGTCGTCCTGAATGGTCTGCAGTTGCTCAATGCTGACGCCGCTGGCTGCCAGAATGCACTGCGGAATATCCTGAGCCTTCTGTCGCAGCGCTTTGCCCTGCTCAGTCAGATACAACTGCACGACGCGTTCGTCTTCTTTGCTGCGGGTGCGATTGAGTACGCCGTCGGCTTCCAGGCGCTTGAGCAGCGGCGTCAGCGAACCTGGATCTGTGAGCAGCCGTGTGCTGATTTCACCTACGGTAATCCCGTCGCGTTCCCACAACACCATCATCGCCAGATACTGAGGATACGTCAGGCCTAGCGCTTGCAGCATCGGTTTGTAGACTTTCGTCATCATCAACGAGGTCGAGTACAAGGCAAAACATAGCTGGTTTTGCAGGAGCAACGCCTCGCAATTGCCAGAAGCAGGGGATGTAGAGCTATCGTCCGCGCTCATCAGGGCGTCCTTGAAATAGAATGTGAACGCTAATTTAGTGCTGTGATCTTTAATGCACCAGATAAATTCTACGATCGGTACCAACGCCTTTTTTATCTTGGCCGCCGTAATTTACGTTGCGTGAAGCAACCTCCCACGTTTCGTGGCTGTTGGGAGAGGTAAGAGGATTTTCAACAGGGCAGCGACTGCGTAGCATGCGCGCAGCATTCAAGACGGGAGTCAGGCGTGATCGAGCTGTTGATGTACTTGCTGCTCGGGGCCGCGATGGGGACATTGGGCGGGCTGTTCGGGATTGGGGGCGGCCTGGTGGCCATTCCAGCACTTGGCGTGCTGTTCGGCCTGGATCAACAATTGGCGCAAGGCACTGCCTTGTTGATGGTGTTGCCCAACGTATTGCTAGCGTTATGGCGCTATAACCAGCGCAACCGGATATCCCTTCGCAACGCGATGATGCTGATCGTGCCCAGCTTTACGGTGTCTTGGCTGACCTCTTTGTGGGCCGTGCGCGTCGATCCGCAGAGCATGCGCGTAGGCTTTGTCGGGTTTCTGGTAGTGCTGACCCTGTTCAACCTGATCCAGATGTTCTGGCGCAAGGGCAATGCTGGCCCGCAGCTACGACACGGCAAATGGCTTTGGGTGCTTGGGCTTGGGTCCGGCGTCACAGCCGGGCTGTTCGGTGTAGGGGGAGGAGTGATCGCCACACCGATCCTGACCGGGGTTTTCGGCGCCACCCAAGTCGCCGCCCAAGGCCTGGCGTTGGCGCTTGCCGCACCGAGCACCATTATCACCATGACCACCTACGCGCTGCACGGCCATGTCAATTGGGCGATGGGCATTCCCCTGGCCATCGGCGGCCTGGCGAGTATCAGCTGGGGGGTGGCGCTGGCTCACAGTTTGCCTGAGCGCCTGCTGCGCTCGTTGTTCTGCGTATTTCTGGTGCTCTGCGCGATCATGTTGCTGTTTCGCCTCTGACGCCTACAGCTTGAAGCCCTCGGCAATGTGATCAGCCAGGCACTCGGTGATCGGCGAAGGATTATTTGGATTGCGCAGCAGGACAATGCTTGCCGAAGGCAGCTGCGGCAGATTCTCCTGATCCCCAAGAATCCGCAGGTCCGGGGTGATCAGGCTCTGCAATTGCGCGGTCACTGCCAGCCCTGCACTGACCACGGCCATGATCGCCGACAGACTCGCGCTGGTGTAGGCGATGCGGTATTCGCGCTGCATTGCGTCCAGCGCATTCACCGCCCAGGAGCGGCAGAAACAATCGGAATTGAACATCGCCAGCGGCAATGGCGTTTGTTCGTGTGGGCAAAATCCCACTGCCTCGGCCCAGACAAACCTTTCCTGACGCAGGATCTGGCCGATTTCCTTACCCGGCTCCCGGGTGACGATGCTCAGGTCCAGATCCTGACGCTGCAGCAACTGAGTCGATGATTCGCAGTGGACCTCCACCTGCACCAGCGGATAGGCCTGGGCAAAGCGCGACAAAATACCCGGCAAAAAGCGCATCACGTAGTCATCCGGGGTGCCGATCCTCACGGTCCCAACCATGTGTGGCTCGCGCAGCGTGTTGAAGACTTCGCTGTGCAGTTTGAGGATGCGTCGCGCGTAGCCCAGCAGCACTTGGCCCTCGGCGGTCAGGTTAAGCGTACGTCCGTCCTTCTGGAAAAGCGGTCGCTGCACGACGTCTTCCTCCAGACGCTTCATCTGCATGCTCACCGCCGACTGCGTGCGATTGACCAATTCCCCTGCCCGGGTAAAGCCGCCTTGATCGGCGATGGCGACGAAGGTGCGCAGCAGTTCGCTGTCGATGCTCGGATAGGTCGCCATACATCAATCTCCCAGATGCAATGCATCATAAACATTCGTTGGATTGATCTTAGTCCCGGCGCGAGAATCTGGCTATCCCCACCTGGAGGGCTACAAGATGAAAGGTCAAAAAGGTTACGTGCTGGTACTGAAAACCCTGTCGCGGGACTCGTTCGTCGAACGCTCGATGACGTCGCTCAGGGCTCATGTTTTACGCTGGATTCAGTTGCACCGCGAGCGTCAGATGCTGGCAGGGCTGAGCGACGATGCGCTGAAGGATATAGGCTTGAGCCGCGCCGATATCCAGCAGGAATCTGAGCGTCCGTTCTGGGACGATCCGATGAAACACTGACAGCGCCGCTATCGATGGGTTAGGTTTGCGCATCAAGCAGGAGGCTCTGAATGGCCGTGCAACTTACCTCTCAAGCGCTTTCACTCAAGCAGGCACGTCGTGTGGTGCTGGCCGCCCAAGGCTTTAACGGGCGGCAGCCGCCAGCTCTCATCAAAGCCAGTCATGTTTCGCAACTGATCGAACGCCTGGGCGTGTTGCAGATCGATTCGGTCAACGCGCTAGTGCGCTCGCATTACCTACCGCTTTATTCCCGTCTCGGCAACTACTCACCCACTTTGTTGGATCAAGCGGCCTGGAGTCAGGGGCGCCATCGCAAGTTGTTCGAGTACTGGGGGCATGAGGCGTCGTTGCTGCCGGTGACGCTGTATCCGCTGCTGCGCTGGCGCATGCAACGGGCGTCGCAAGGCGAGGGCATTTATCAGCAGATGGCCAAATTCGGTCGCGAGCAACCTACGGTCATTGCGCAAGTCTTGCAGATGGTCCGCGAGCGCGGCGCATTGGGTGCGGGTAGCATCAGCACCCGTCAGGAACGTGCCGGGCCGTGGTGGGACTGGAGCGCGGAAAAACAGGCGCTGGAGTGGCTGTTTGCGGCAGGAGAGGTAACGGTCGCCGGGCGCCGAGGCTTCGAGCGACTGTACGATTTACCCGAGCGGGTTTTGCCTTCGGCAGTGCTCGATCATCCTGAATTGACCGAATCAGACGCCCAGCGCGGCTTGCTCCTGCATGCGGTCAAGGCGTTGGGCGTGGGCACCGAGAAAGACATCCGCGACTATTTTCGTCAGGACCCATTGCCGGCCAGAGTCGGGATTGCCGAGTTGCTGGAAGCCGGTGACATTGAGTCGGTCACGATCCAGGGCTGGAAACAGCCGGCGTATGCGATGCCAGCGTTGAAAATCCCACGCAACGTCCAAACCAGCGCGTTGCTGTCGCCGTTCGACTCATTGATCTGGGAGCGTGCACGCACCGAGCGGCTGTTCGATTTCCGCTATCGGTTGGAGATTTACACGCCCCAGGCCAAACGCATTTATGGCTATTACGTGCTGCCGTTTTTGTACAACGAACACATCGCCGCGCGCATCGACCTGCGAGCTGAACGCGCGGTTGGACGGCTGGCGGTGCATGCCGTGCATGAAGAAGCGAAGAGCTTGGACGAGGAGGGCATGCAGGCGCTGGCTCGAAACCTGCGGCAACTGGCCGATTGGCTGGGGTTGCCTGAGATCCAGATCAATTGCCAGCGCGCCAGTGCAGCGCGGTTGAGAGTGGCGTTTATCGCGCTGGAGCACGATTTTCTGTAGGAGCGAATTTATTCGCGAGAGGCACGTCCATCTGATGCATCTTCATCGTTTGAACGAACCTCGCGAATGAATTCGTTCCTACAGGGCAGTATTAGCGGCGTACCTGCTTCAACGTCTCGGCAATCAAAAACGCCAATTCCAGCGACTGATCGGCATTCATCCGCGGATCACAGTGGGTGTGGTAACGGTCCGACAAGCCATCTTCGGTAATCGGACGCGCGCCGCCGATACATTCGGTGACGTTCTGCCCGGTCATCTCGATGTGAATCCCGCCAGCGTAAGTCCCTTCCGCCTGATGCACCTGGAAGAACTGCTTAACTTCGCCGAGGATCTGCGCAAAATCACGGGTTTTATATCCGCTGCTGGCCTTGATCGTATTGCCATGCATCGGGTCCGAGCTCCACAGCACCTTCTTGCCCTCGCGCTCCACGGCGCGAATCAGGCCGGGCAAGTGATCGCCCACTTTGTTCGCACCCATGCGCGCGATCAGGTTCAGGCGGCCGGGGTCGTTGTCCGGGTTAAGGATATCGATCAAGCGAATCAGATCGTCGGTGTTCATGCTTGGCCCGACCTTGACGCCAATCGGGTTCTTTACGCCGCGCAGGAACTCAACGTGCGCGCCGTCCAGCTGGCGGGTGCGGTCGCCGATCCACAGCATGTGCGCCGAGCAATCGTAGAAATCATTGGTCAGGCTGTCGCGCCGCACGAAGGCTTCTTCGTAGTTGAGCAGCAGCGCCTCGTGGGCGGTAAAGAAGCTGGTTTCGCGCAGTTGCGGCGAGGTGTCCATGCCACAGGCGCGCATGAAGGCCAGGGTTTCGTCGATGCGATTGGCAAGCTGGCTGTATTTGTCCGAAAGCGCTGAACCGGCAATGAAGTCCAGATTCCATTGGTGGACTTGATGGAGGTCGGCGAAACCGCCCTGAGCGAAGGCGCGCAGCAGATTCAGGGTCGCGGTGGACTGGTGGTAGGCCTGAAGCAGGCGATCCGGGTCTGGCACGCGGTTTTTTTCGTCAAAACCAATACCGTTGACGATGTCGCCCCGATAGGCGGGGAGCGTGACGCCATCAATGGTTTCGTCGTTGGACGAGCGCGGCTTGGCGAATTGACCGGCCATGCGCCCGACTTTCACTACCGGGCAGCCTGCGGCGAACGTCATGACGATGGCCATCTGCAGCAGCACTTTGAAGGTGTCACGGATTTTCGCAGCCGAGAATTCGAAGAAGCTTTCGGCGCAATCGCCACCCTGCAGCAGGAACGCCCGACCCTCGGTCACCTCGGCGAACTGGCGACGCAGCTCTCGGGCCTCGCCAGCGAACACCAGTGGCGGGTAGCTCGCCAGGGTCTGTTCCACACGCAGAACGTGCGCGGCATCGGGGTATTGAGGTTGCTGCTGGATTGGCAAGGCCCGCCAGCTGTCGGGGCTCCAGGGTTGGCTCATCGTGAACTCGAAGTCAGTGCGATCGGACGGCTATGGTAGCAGCCCGGATCAAACGAACGTTACCTGATCCCTTGTTGGAGCGTGGCATGCCCGCGAAGGGGGCGATGCATTGTGTCAGACAAACTGAGGCGCTGGCTTCGCGGGCAAGCCTTGCCAACGGGATTTGCACTGGGCGCGCTTGCCTGGGTGGGCAGCACAGACGACAATCCGCGCTTTCGCGCTCGGGTCCGGGCGCTCGCCAGGCTGTAGGAGCGGCAATGACTGAGGAGCGCGTAGAGCGCGTGCTGGCTGAAGTACATGATGACTTCGGCATGATTCGCGTGCTGGAAGTGGACGAGTACCGCTTCCTCGAATTCGGCGACGCCATCGAGCAAAGCTGTACCTTTACGGCGGACCCCGCCTGGCTGGAGTACGACTACACCCGCGCGATGCTGATTGGGGCGTTGTGCCATGAAGCGCCGGAAAGCGCGCTGTTCATGGGGTTGGGGGCCGGAACGCTGACTCAGGCGTGCATGAAATTCCTGCCACTGGAAGACATCGAAGCCATCGAGCTGCGACCGGACGTGCCGCGTCTGGCCATGGAATACATGGGGCTGGCGGATGATCCCCGGCTGTACATCCGCGTCGGCGATGCGCTGGAACTACTGGCCAGCGCTGAATCCGCCGATCTGATCTTCGTCGATCTGTATACCGACACTGGTCCGGGGGTCGGGCATCTGGCGTGGAATTTCCTCGAAAGCTGCCAGCGGCGCCTCAATCCCGGCGGTTGGCTGGTGATCAATCAATGGGCCTCAGATGACGGCAAGCCGCTGGGCGCTGCGTTATTGCGCGGACTCTACCACCGTCATTACTGGGAACTGCCGGTCAAAGAAGGCAACGTGATTCTCATCGTCCCGGCTGATCTGGAGCAAACCCTGGACATCGACGCACTCACCGAACGAGCCGCTTTCCTTGCGCCGCAACTGGGTTATTCGCTGGCTTCATTGATCAAGGCCTTGCGCCCGGCCAGTTAGTGACCGGTGAAGCGCGGGGTCCGGTTTTCAATCAGCGCTTTGAGGCCCTCGCTGGCGTCCGCACTGCTGATCACCTGTTTGACCAATGCCGGTAACGCTAGCGCCGCCACGGCTTCGCCCTCCAGCACCGCCTGGCGCGCTGACTCGAGCGTGGCTTTTATGCCAAGCGGTGCTCTGTCGGCGATGTGTTGGGCCAGGCGCAACGCAGAGGGCAATAAGTCTTCGCTGGCCATGACTTCCTGAACCAGTCCCATTCGACAAGCTTCGTGGGCATCGAACTCATCGCCCGTCAGCAACCAGCGCATGGCATTGCCCCAGCCGGCAATCTGATGCAGGCGCAGGGTCGCTCCGCCAAAGGCAAATATCCCTCGTTGCACTTCGAGATGGGAAAAGCGTGTGTTGCTGGCGCAGAGATTGATGTCCGATGCGAGCATCAGTTCGATGCCCAGCGTCAGGCAGTAGCCTTGAGCGGCAACGATCACCGGCTTGCTGACCCTGGGTCCTACGCCTAAACCCCATGGGTCGTATCCCCCGTTTGGCACTTTCCAGCCTTCGCTGAGGGTAGGCCCGGCTTCGGCCAGATCAAGGCCAGCCGTAAAATGCTCGCCATGTGCAAATACCACGGCGACTCGCGCCTGATCATCGCGCTCGAATTCTCCGTAGGCGAGGCTGAGTTGATTGAGCATTTGCATGTCGAACGCATTGCGCTTGGGAACGCGATCAAGGCCGATGAGCATGGTCGCGCCACGCCGCTCGCGGCTGACGTGGCCTTTGATGGGGGAGGTCATGTCTGAGATTCCTGCGCGCTGAGTAGGATCGGAGGCGAACTGTCTGACGGAATAGGTGAAACGATTAAGCCCATCGCCAGTAATACCGGGCTTTTAGAAAAGTAGACACTGGCGCGAGTTTGCGCAAAGCCTGTGACAGTTGGACGCAGGCCATTATTTGCCCCAAAAAAAACCCTCACATTTTTGCGCAATTCCGGTATAGTGCGCGCCGGCCTTTAACAGGGCCCTCGCCACGGTATTGGTCTCCGAAGCCATCTTCGGACGCTCGTTCGCTTGCGAACTATCCTTGACGATCCATTCATCAATACGTTTTCGCAAATCCCCGCCGACAAAGCAGCCAGGGCGACTCTAGGGTCTTACACGGCACGCGCAGCTTTGGAGCATGGGTCTTTGCGGATGCACTCAGAGGCAGACCCATGACCCAGGAATCCGGCGGCTTCGCCGCTCTTGAACTTCACCCGAACATTGTTGCAGCCGTTGTTGCTACCGGCTACGAAGAGCCATCGGCTATTCAACAGCAATCGATCCCTATCATTCTTGCCGGTCACGACATGATTGGTCAGGCGCAGACAGGTACCGGTAAAACCGCCGCCTTCGCTCTGCCTATCCTGCACCGCATCGATCCGACCAAGCGTGAGCCGCAAGCGCTGATCCTCGCGCCGACTCGCGAACTGGCCCTGCAAGTCGCCACCGCGTTCGAAACCTACGCCAAGCAAATGCCGGGCGTCACTGTTGTGGCTGTCTACGGCGGTGCGCCGATGGGCCCACAGCTGAAAGCGATCCGTAACGGCGCGCAAATCGTCGTCGCTACCCCGGGTCGTCTGTGTGACCACCTGCGTCGTGACGAGAAAGTCCTGGCGACCGTGAACCACCTGGTTCTCGACGAAGCGGACGAAATGCTGAAACTCGGTTTCATGGACGACCTCGAAGTCATCTTCAAGGCCATGCCGGAAACCCGCCAGACCGTACTGTTCTCGGCCACCTTGCCGCAGTCGATCCGTGCGATCGCCGAGCGTCACCTGCGTGACCCGAAACACGTCAAGATCCAAAGCAAGACCCAGACCGTTACTGCGATCGAACAGGCTCACCTGTTGGTTCACGCTGACCAGAAGACCTCTGCCGTTCTGAGCTTGCTGGAAGTCGAAGACTTCGACGCACTGATCATGTTCGTGCGGACCAAGCAAGCGACTCTGGATTTGGCCAGCGCTCTTGAAGCCAAAGGCTACAAGGCTGCTGCGCTGAACGGCGACATCGCCCAGAACCAGCGTGAGCGCGTCATCGACTCCCTCAAGGATGGCCGTCTGGACATCGTTGTAGCGACCGACGTTGCTGCCCGTGGTCTCGACGTTCCGCGTATCACCCACGTATTCAACGTGGACATGCCTTACGATCCGGAAGCCTACGTTCACCGTATCGGCCGTACTGGCCGTGCCGGTCGCGAAGGTCGCGCACTGTTGCTGGTAACGCCGCGCGAGCGTCGCATGCTGCAAGTGATCGAGCGCATGACCGGTCAGAAAATCGCTGAAGTTCGTCTTCCAGATGGCCAGGCTGTTCTCGATGCCCGCATCAAGAAGTTGACCAACAGCCTGTCGCCGCTGGTCGCTGATGCAGAATCGACTCACGGTGAGTTGCTCGACCGTCTGACTGCTGATATCGGTTGCAGCCCGCGTGCTCTGGCCGCTGCTCTGCTGCGCAAAGCTACCAACGGTCAGGCTCTGACCCTGGGCGCCATCGAGAAAGAACGTCCACTGGTGCCGAACAGTGCTCCGCGTGAACGTTCCGATCGCTCGGGTTCGGATCGTCCATCGGGCGATCGTCCGGATCGTGGTGATCGCGAGCGTCGTGCCCCGGTTCCTTTGGCCGAAGGCCGTGCTCGCTGCCGTACCGCGCTGGGCGCACGTGACGGCATCGCTGCCAAAAACCTGTTGGGTGCAATCCTCAACGAAGGTGGTCTGGCCCGCGAAGCAATCGGTCGCATCCAGGTGCGTGACAGCTTCAGCCTCGTCGAGCTGCCAGAAGATGGCCTCGAGCGTCTGCTGGCCAAGCTGAAAGACACCCGCGTTGCCGGTAAGCAGTTGAAGCTGCGTCGCTATCGCGAAGACTGATCTGCCTTGAGCTGATCGTCTGAAATAAAAAATCCCCGACTGGTTCGGGGATTTTTTTGTCTTGGATTTAGGGTTGCTCGCTCTGTAGGAGCCAACTTGTTGGCGAGCATTCAGCTGGCTTCACATGCACGGCGCCTCGCGAATAAATTCGCTCCTATAGATCGGGTGAGCCGGCCTTAGCCAAACCTATAGATGTCCATCCCCAGCGCGCCCATGGTGAAGCCTTCATGCGCAACGCTGAACTCACCCCCCGCGCCGCGTGCAAAGTAAAGCGGCAACAAATGCTCGTCACTGGGATGGTTGCGCACGGCATTTGGCGCAAGACGCCTGTAGTCGTGCAGGGCGGCCTCGTCATCGGCAGCCAGTTTCTCGATCATCCAGTCACGAAACGCTTTTGCCCAAGGCTCCACGCTTTCGGGGCCGGCGTGCCAGTCCAGTTCGCGCAGGTTATGGGTAATGCTCCCGGAGCCAATGATCAGCACCTGCTCTTCGCGCAGGCTCGCCAAGGCCTTGCCGACTCGTGTCTGCAGGGCCGGACCCATGCGCGAGGGCAATGAAACCTGCACCACCGGAATGTCCGCCTGCGGGTACATCAGCGAAAGCGGCACCCAGACGCCGTGATCCAGCGGGCGTTTATGGTCTATTCGCGCAGGAAGATTGCTTGCTGCCAGTAACTCCACTACTTGCCGACTCAGCTGCGGCATACCCTTGGCTGGGTACTGCACGGCGAATAGTGCGGCCGGGAATCCGCCGAAGTCATGCCAGGTTTCAGGCTGAAGATTGCCGTTCACTAGCAGCTCATCGCTTTCCCAGTGCGCTGAAACGATCACGATGGCCCGTGGGCGGGGAATTTCGGCCGCCAGACGTGCCAACGCGGGGCCGCTGGGGCCAGGCTCCAGAGCTAGCATGGGCGATCCGTGAGAGATAAATAGGCTGGGGAACATATCGGCCATCCTGAAGGGTAAGATGCTTCATGATCAGGCAGATCATTCATCTAAATCTAATATAAGTTTCTGTGCGGTTTGATCGATATATCAGGAGTTACATATGCAGCCCGATTTTTGGCATCAGCGGTGGGCCCAGGATCAGATTGGCTTTAATCAGCCTCAGGTTAACCCCTATTTGCAACGATTCTGGTCGGAGCTGGGTGTCAAAAAAGGCGAACGGGTATTTGTGCCGTTGTGTGGGAAGAGCGTCGATATGACGTGGCTTCTGGGGCAAGGCCTGACGGTGGTGGGTGTCGAACTATCGGAGAAAGCGGTCGAGGATTATTTTGCCGAGCGCAACGTGCAGCCACTGGTGGAGCAGCGCGGCGCCTTCAAGCTGTTCAGCAATGAAAACTGCGAGATCTGGTGCGGTGATTTCTTTAAATTGAGCGCCAAGGACATTGGCAATTGCTCGGTGTTATACGACCGTGCTGCCTTGATCGCCTTGCCGCCGGAAATGCGCTGGCGCTACGTTCAGCACTTGAACAAAATCCTCCCAGCCGATTGCCGTGGGCTGTTGATCACGCTGGATTACGAGCAGTCTCAGGTCGCCGGACCGCCGTTCAGTGTCGCCGATGACGAGGTGATTCAGCTGCTTTCTCTGGAGTGGCGGCTCAAGGTGATCGCTGAAGAGAACGTCCTGCAGCAGAGTCGTAAATTCGCGGACGCGGGGGCGACGCGGTTGAGTGAGCAGGTCTATAGCCTTTTCCGGCGGTAGCAACAAACTTCAGGCGAAAGAAAGGGCGACCGAGGTCGCCCTTACACGTACTGCCAGCACGCGGATCAACCGCGACGACGCAGCGCCTCGATGCGGTCTTCCAGAGCCGGGTGGCTCATGAACAAACCCGCCAGGCCATGCTTCAGACCGCCATTGATGCCGAAGGCGGTCAGGCTGTCGGGCATTTGCACCGGCACGCCTTGCTCCGAACGCAGGCGCTGCAAGGCGCTGATCATTGCGCCAGTACCGGCCAGACGAGCACCGGCATCGTCTGCGCGGTATTCACGTTTGCGCGAGAACCACATGACAATTGCGCTGGCCAGGAAGCCCAGAACGATTTCGGCGAAGATGGTCGCGATGTAGTACGCAATCCCCTGGCCTTGCTCGTTCTTGAAGATCACCTTGTCGACGAAGTTGCCGATGATCCGTGCAAAGAACATGACGAAGGTGTTCACAACGCCCTGTACCAGTGCCAGAGTCACCATGTCGCCGTTGGCAACGTGGCCTATTTCGTGTGCCAGAACTGCTTTCACTTCATCCGGTGAGAAACGCTCCAGCAGGCCCTGGCTGACCGCGACCAGCGCGTCGTTTTTGTTCCAGCCCGTGGCGAAGGCGTTTGCTTCGTAAGCAGGGAAAATACCCACTTCCGGCATCTTGATCCCCGCCTCGCGGGACAGTTGCTCCACCGTTTGCACCAGCCACTGTTCGTGGCGCGTACGCGGCTGGGTGATGATTTGGGTGCCCGTACTCATTTTCGCCATCCACTTGGAGATGAACAGCGAAAACAGTGAGCCGGCAAAACCAAATACCGCGCAGAAGATCAGCAGCTGATTGAGGTTCAGATCAACCCCATTGGCCGCCATAAACCCATTGAAGCCAAAAAGGCTCAGGGTGATGCTGGCAATCAGCACGACCGCAAGGTTAGTGGCCAAGAACAGCAAAATGCGCATCATGGTTGAGACGTTCTCCTCGTGAAGAATATGTATCGGGTTGCGGGGTATATAAGGTGATGTCCGCGGCTATTCAACCCGGCGACTATTTCAAACTGTGTCGCCCTGCATCGCCAGAGGATTATGAACCCACGCCTGTAGGAGCGCGCTTGCCCGCGAAAGCAATCAGTCAGCCACCAAAGTAGCAACTGAAGAGAAAGCTATCGCGGGCAAGCGCTCTCCTACAAGGCGGGTTTTATTGGCGATAGGTCTTGAGGAAATTTCCGATGCGCCCGATCGCCTGTTCCAGATCGTCCACCCGTGGCAGGGTGACGACGCGGAAGTGATCAGGCCAAGGCCAGTTGAAGGCCGTGCCTTGAACGATCAGCAGCTTTTCCGACAGCAGGAGGTCGAGCGCGAACTTCTCGTCGTTGTGGATCGGGCAGATCTTCGGGTCGATGCGCGGAAAGGCATACAGCGCGCCCATAGGTTTCACGCAGCTGACGCCGGGGATATCGTTGAGCAACTCCCAGGTTCGATTGCGCTGCTCCAGCAAGCGGCCCGGCGGCAGCACCAGATCGTTGATGCTCTGGTAGCCGCCCAATGCCGTCTGAATGGCGTGCTGGCTGGGCACGTTGGCGCACAGGCGCATGTTCGCCAGGATATCGATGCCCTCTATGTAGCTCTGGGCGTTATGCTTTGGCCCGGAAATAGCGATCCAGCCGGAGCGGAATCCTGCCACGCGATAGGACTTGGACAAGCCGTTGAACGTCAGGCACAACAAGTCAGGGGCTAGGGATGCGGTGCAAATGTGCACGGCATCGTCGTACAGAATCTTGTCGTAGATTTCGTCGGAGAACACCACCAGATTATGCTGGCGAGCCAATTCCAGCATGCCCAGCAGCACTTCTTTAGAGTAAACGGCGCCGGTGGGGTTATTCGGGTTGATGATTACCATGGCCTTGGTGTTCGGCGTGATCTTGGCTTTCATGTCTGCCAGATCCGGCCACCAGTTCGCCTGCTCGTCGCACAGGTAATGCACCGGGTTGCCACCGGACAAGCTCACGGCAGCGGTCCACAGCGGGTAATCCGGCGCCGGGATCAGCACTTCATCGCCATTATTGAGCAATGCCTGCATCGACATTACGATCAATTCGGAGACGCCGTTGCCCAGGTAGATGTCTTCAATGCCGACACCTTCGACCTGTTTCTGCTGGTAGTACTGCATGACCGCCTTGCGCGCACTGAACAACCCTTTGGAGTCGCTGTAGCCTTGCGAAGTGGGCAGGTTGCGAATCACGTCCTGAAGGATTTCTTCAGGGGCTTCGAAACCGAAGGGTGCCGGGTTGCCGATGTTCAGCTTGAGGATGCGATGGCCTTCCTCTTCCAGGCGCTTGGCGTGCTTGAGCACGGGCCCGCGAATGTCGTAACAGACGTTGGCGAGCTTGTTGGATTTGCTGAACTGCATGGTGGTAGATCCCGAAAATGGGCGGCCGGTCGCAGGTCTTGCGGACGGACCGCTGAGCATAACGCCATCAAAATGGGTTTGTATGCGTGAAACGCGGGTGACAGACTGGCGTTCTGACGAGGCGCAATCATACGTGCCACCCGATCCGTGGAAAAGGCACAGATCGGGCTTTTTCAGTTGTGGAGGTGTACCCGTGGAAAAGCTGGATAAAACCCTGGAAGAGTGGAAGCAGATGCTCGACCCCGAGCAGTACAACGTCTGTCGCCTGAAGGCGACCGAGCGGCCGTTCAGCGGCAAATACAACAGCACCAAAACCGATGGGGTTTATCACTGCATCTGCTGCAACGAGCCGCTGTTTGACTCGACTACAAAGTTTGATTCCGGCTGCGGCTGGCCGAGCTTTTATGCACCGCTTGAAGGCAGCGCCGTCGTCGAAGTGCGCGACGTCAGCCATGGCATGATCCGCACCGAAGTGGTGTGCTCCAAGTGCGATGCGCATCTGGGCCATGTGTTTCCTGATGGGCCGCCGCCGACCGGCTTACGCTATTGCATCAACTCGGTGTGTCTGGACCTGGTGCCGCGCGCGTAGGGATATGCCGCTATCGTTGTCAGACGCATGAATCGTTATCACGCATGACAATCCAATAGCGCGCCCGCCACGGGCGCGCTAAGTTGGCTAATTCTCTTTTCGAGGCATTGCCATGAGCGACAACTTGCTGAGCATCCCCGTGCAGACGATCAAGGGTGAAGAAAAAACCCTCGCCGATTACGCTGGCAAAGCCGTTCTGGTGGTCAATACCGCGAGCAAGTGCGGATTTACACCGCAATACAAAGGGCTCGAACAGTTGTGGCAGAGCTACAAGGACCGAGGCTTGGTGGTGCTGGGTTTTCCGTGCAACCAGTTCGGCAAGCAGGAGCCCGGTAACGAAGGGGCAATCTCGGAGTTTTGTGAATTGAATTACGGGGTGAGCTTTCCGCTGTTCAAGAAGATCGACGTCAACGGCGACAATGCGCACCCGTTGTTTGTGCAACTGAAGAAGCAAGCGCCCGGCCTGCTGGGATCTGAACGAATCAAATGGAATTTCACCAAATTCCTCATCGGCAAGGACGGCAAGCTGGTCAAGCGTTACGCGCCGTTGACCAAACCCGAAGAGCTGAAATCGGATATCGAGGCTTTGCTTGGCTGACTCCCCACATGTTTCTGTAGGAGCCAACTTGTTGGCGACGCGGAAAATCTGGCGCGCCGTTTCGCGAATGAATTCGCTCCTACAGAATGATTGCGCTTAATGCGCCTGAACTGCTGGAATCCACTGATCCAGCAAGCTGATTAACTCTTCCCGATGAAAAGGCTTGGCCAGGTAATCGCTCATGCCAGCCGATTTGCAGTGCTCGCGCTCCTCGGGCATCGCGTTCGCGGTCAGGGCGATGACCGGTAAATCCTGCCACTTAGGGTTCTGGCGGATAAGCCGAGTCGCCTCGTAACCGTCCATGACCGGCATGTTGCAATCCATCAGTACCAGATCGAAACCTTCCTGGGCCAATGCGTCGAGTGCCTCGCCGCCATGACTGCTGACCACCACTTCGCAGCCCAGCTTGCTCAACATCCCCTTGGCAACCAGCTGGTTCACCGGATTGTCTTCCACCAGCAGAATGCGCGCGCGGTGATTAAAGGGCTGCTCGCGCAACAGACGATCACTGTCCAGTTGGCCTTCTGTGCGCAATATACGGCCCAGCGTTTGATGAAGGCTCAGCCTTCCCAGCGGCCGGGCTTGCTGGTGAAGCGGAGCAAGAGCGTTGACTTGATCGCTGGCCATGAAATTGCCGTAGGCCGTGACCAAGAGAATCGGGATCGACGTCTCCGGCCGCATGCCTGTCAGACAGTCCGGACAATCGGTGATCAACAGATCCGGAAGCGTGTGGTGCCGGGTGTCGTTGACAGCGAAGTGCTGATACTCGATCCCCCACGCAGGCAGCCACTCGCCCAGTAATTCCATCAGTCCACTGTTGGCAGAGCTCACCACCACGACGCGGCCTTTCAAAGGGGGCCACTCCGGCGTTGGCGCATGAGCCGGCAAGGGCAGATCGACGCAAAACCGGCTGCCGACGCCGCTGCGCGATTCAATACTCAGTTCGCCGTTCATGGCTTCGCACAAATTGTGTGTAAGCGTCAGGCCCAATCCCGTGCCGCCGAATTGCCGGGTGATCGCCGCTTCAGCCTGGGTAAACGGTTCAAAGATTTTTGCCTGCGCGTCCTGCGCGATGCCTATGCCGGTGTCGCACACTTCGATGCGTACTTTGCCTGCCTGCTGACTCAGGCGCACATCGACACGTCCGACACGCGTGAACTTGAGCGCATTGGAGAGCAAGTTGCTGACGATCTGCCGCACGCGGGTCGGATCGCCCAGCACCAATGCGGGAAACCGCGGATCGATCAAGCACGTCAGCTCGACACTGGGCGCTGCATTTTGTGACAGCAGGTTAGCGGTGTCTTCGATCAGGGTGCCGAGATCGAAAGGGATACGTTCAAGTTCAAGCTGGCCGGCGTCGAATTTCGACAGATCGAGAATATCGTTGAGCAATTCCACCAGCACTTTGCCCGAGTCATGGGCGATCAACAGCTGCTGGCGCTGTTCGGCGCTCAGCGGCCCGTCCATGGACAGCGCCATCATGCCCAGCAAGCCATTGAGCGGGGTGCGAATTTCGTGACTCATGTGCGCCAGAAACGCCGAGCGTGCGTGGGCCATGTCCAGCGCCGTGCTGCGCGCGATTTGCAGCTCTTCATTGGACTGACTCAGGCGAATGTTGCTGTTATTGAGCTCAAGGGTGCGCGCGGTGACGATGTCCTCCAGTTCATTGAGATGGTCGGTCAGACGGTTTTCCGCATCCCGGCGTCGAGCAAATTCGATGGCGACGCTCTCGAACTGCAGGTTGGCCACTTTAACCAGCACACCGATTTCATCTTTCTCATGGCCGGGCGGGCAGGGCAGGGGCGTTTGCGTGGGGCTGCGGGCGTCGTTGGCGGTCAGTGCGCGAATCACTTTGGTCAGGGGTTTGGTCAGCGTGAAGTAGAACAGCGCCATGAGGATCCCCGCGAACAACAGACTGCGGACGAAGCCGTTGAGCAGGGTAATTTCAGCGCGCTGCAGAAAGTGGCTGCCAAACGCAAAGGTGTCGACATTGAGGTGTAGCGTGCCGATGGGTTCATTGGGCAAGTGGTCAAGAAACAACTTGTCCTCGAACTCACGGCTTTTGCCGAACAGGAAATCACTGACCATCCGATACGGGCTTTGCGCGATAGGGCGGGACACGGCAGCCAACAATATATTGTTGTTGTCCGTGAGCCGGGCGGCGACCACGGCAGGGGAGTGAAGCAGGCCCAGGGTCAGCTCCTGAGCGAGTTCGGAGTCTATGTTGTAGGCGATTCGCGAGGCCGGGTTGTGGCTGATTTGCAGCAGGGAGCGAATTTCACGATCGATGGAGGCGTCTTCGCTGGCATAATCGATGGCAATTTGTAACAGGCTAAGCAGGGTTCCCAACACGAAACCAATCAGCACGATCAAACGTGCCTGCTTGAACGACAGCCGGTTAGTAATCGCTATATCCATAGGTACTGCTACTTCCTGTGTCCGATCGCTGGGCAAGCATAGCTGATCGGACCCGGCCTTTAATCAGTTAAATCAAGGAGACATTGTGGATTCTCGGTTGAACGCATTTCTGGAACGCGCCGAATCTGTGCTGGCGCGACTCGAACCTTTATTGCCAGCGGTCCGCGAACCGATGGACTGGAACAAATCACTGGCCGCGCGCTGGATCCACGAAGGGCGTGGCGGCTACCTCATGCCGCTGGAAGTCACCCTGGACATGCGCCTGTCGGACCTGATCGGGGTGGATCGCCAGCGCGAGCAATTGGGGCGCAACACTCAACAGTTCATCGATGGGCTACCGGCCAACCACGCGTTGCTCTGGGGCTCGCGCGGGACGGGTAAATCATCGCTGGTTCGTGCGCTGCTCGCCGAGCACGCCAAGGCCGGACTGCGGCTGATCGAAATCGAGCGCGACAATCTGGGCGACCTGCCACGGGTCGTCGAGCTGCTGCAAAAACTGCCACAGCGTTTCGTACTGTTTTGCGATGACCTGTCATTTGAGTCGGGCGAAGGCGATTACCGCGTCCTGAAAAGTGTGCTCGACGGATCGCTCGAGCAAGCGCCGGATAACGTCTTGCTGTACGCCACCTCCAACCGTCGCCACTTGGTGCCGGAGAAGGAGAGCGACAACGAGCACTGGAAGCGCGGCGAAGACGGCGAGCTGCACCCAAGCGAAGCGGTGGAAGACAAGATCGCCTTGTCCGACCGTTTCGGCCTGTGGTTGTCGTTTTACCCCTTCACCCAAGAGCATTTCCTGAACGTGGTCGAGCACTGGGTCGGCGAACTGGCAAGCAAGTCGGGCCTGGCTTGGCAGCGAGATGAAGAGCTGGAAATTCTCGCCGTGCGCTGGGCCACCGGACGCGGCAATCGAAATGGCCGCTGTGCTTATCAATTCGCCAGGTATTGGGTAGGGTTGAAGATGTTGGAGCAACAGTCATGATTGATTTGAATGCGGCGGGCAAGGGCCTGGACGGCTACCGCTTGTTGACGGCGCAGCTGGAATCCCTGCTGGCGGACGAGCGCGACTTTATCGCCAATGCGGCGCAGTTTTCGGCGTTTCTGTTCACCCAGCTGGACGACCTGAACTGGGCCGGCTTTTATCTGAATCGCAACGAGGAACTGGTACTGGGGCCTTTTCAAGGCCAGATCGCCTGTGTGCGTATCCCGTTCGGCAAGGGGGTCTGTGGCGCCGCAGCGCAAAGCCGCGAAACCCAACGTGTCGAGGACGTGCATGCGTTTCCCGGCCACATCGCCTGCGACAGCGCCTCGAACAGCGAGCTGGTCGTGCCGCTGGTCAAAGACGGGAATTTGATTGGCGTGCTGGATCTGGACAGCCCGAGCATCGGGCGATTCAGCGAGGAAGATCAGGCGGGGGTTGAGCAATTGGTGGCGATATTTCTGAAGTCGACGGATGTGACCTGATAGCTGCAAGCTACAAGCTACAAGCTACAAGCTACAAGCTACAAGCTACAAGCGGGACAGAGGCACTTGTAGGATTAAGGCTTGCAGCTTAAAGCTTGCCGCTTGTAGCTAATCGTAGATTGCCTTCTTCTTCCATTCGGCGTCGGCTTCAACGACTTTCAGACCTTCGGTCAGCTCGTTGTTGTCGTCTTCAGTCGGTGCGATGGTGTCCAGCACCATTGCATTGGCGCGCCCCAGTTGTCTCTCCATCGCCGCCAAATGGGTTTTCCATGGTGCGGGCTCTGCCTGATTGCGCAGGTATTGCACGCCACGTTCGAAGGCAAGGCGGGCCTGGCCAGGCTGCTCCGCCGCCATAGCTTGCTGGCCCAGATTGTTGAAGAACTCGATGTGCAGGAGCACCAGCAAATTACGAATTTCGCGAATCCAGTGTTTGGCTTCGGTGGTTTGCAGAAATCCGTCATGGGCCGCGCGCGTCACCTGACCATGCATCGCTTCCAGCAGAAAGCGCACGTCTTTGGCTTTGGCTTCAGTTTGAATGGGGGCGGGGGGATTGCTGACCGTCAAGTTATCCCCTTGTGCGACCAGGGCTTGCAGTTCTGTTTCGCGCTCTTGAAGACCGATATTGCTGCGTCTTTCCAGCTCGGTCAGACGCTTGACCACGTTGAGTTCAAGACGCACCAGCAATAGCTTGAGTGCAGGCGTCATCAGCTGGCCCGGGAAGGTCTCAGACAACTCGCTGCAGCGGCGCAGGCGATCGTTGAGTTCTACCAGAGTGCGAGCACGCTCAACCTTCTTGTTCTCGTTGACGTGATTCAGGTAACCGATGGCTATCAGGAGTACGATGCCCGCTACAACCATCAGCGTGATAATGAGTGGTGTCACCGTTGAAGCCTCGATCAAGTAATGTGCGCCGAGTGTAGTGGCTATGCACTATTGCGGAAAGGTGTGGCGGTCGGCCTGCTCTCTTATTAGTTGTCTGCCCTGCAGTTGTGTATCGGCCATTCATTGACTAAATAGAGGGCGAAGTCATTGATTTGAATAAATTTTCACATGGGGGTTGACGACCTATCAAACCATCCATAGAATGCGCGCCACTTACAGCGTAAAGCACACAGCGCAGCGCAGTAAGTAGTGAATGTTGTACGTGTGTCCCCTTCGTCTAGTGGCCTAGGACACCGCCCTTTCACGGCGGTAACAGGGGTTCGAGTCCCCTAGGGGACGCCATTTGCGGGAATAGCTCAGTTGGTAGAGCACGACCTTGCCAAGGTCGGGGTCGCGAGTTCGAGTCTCGTTTCCCGCTCCATTTTTAAGCAGCTTTGCTTCAGGGCAGGGTTGAGTGAAACCAGGCAACATCTTCGGATGATGCTTTGGACACTGGGACATACACCATATGTTCCGGGCAGCGTCCCCTTCGTCTAGTGGCCTAGGACACCGCCCTTTCACGGCGGTAACAGGGGTTCGAGTCCCCTAGGGGACGCCATTTGCGGGAATAGCTCAGTTGGTAGAGCACGACCTTGCCAAGGTCGGGGTCGCGAGTTCGAGTCTCGTTTCCCGCTCCAAATTCACAAAAACGCCGCTCACCAGAGCGGCGTCTTTGTTTGTCCGCGTTTTAAGGTCTGGGTCAATGCGGCTCACCAGCAATCCGCAGGCGCTGTGGCGCACGGGTTGTCTGGTGGACGACGATCTGAGCGTTATCGAAACCCTGGACACCTGTTTCTGATTACGGCCAGGGTTCCACACCTGAGTGCGCCGCTCGGGCGCAAAGCAGAAGTATTGTCCTTCGCGACGCTGCTCCAGCGTTAACCAGCCCTGTCGTTGCAACAGCTTCAGCAGGTCGGGCACCGTATTGGTGTCGATCAGCTTGCCGTCGGCATCAAGGGCGACGCCGAGAAACGACCCCGCAACGAAGGCTGCATTTTTCATCAGCTTGAATCGCCTGTCGACCTTCACACCGACGCAATTAGGCTCAAATCGATTCGCTCCTCTCGGGAAATCATCGCCATTGTGCAGCTGCAACCCTCTATGTAGAGCCGCCGTGCCATATTATCAGCTTGTATATCCAGTCTAATGTTTCGTTACTTTGTCAATTTTAATAAGTGGGACGTTTCCGAAAGCAAGTGGGAAACTTCCGAAACGTCGTTCGAGGGATGGCATATTCGTTACTGGTAAACCACTATTGCTCTGCAGGTCGGGATTCAATAATTTTCTGATGCTCGTGTTTATTGAAATAAACATAAAATAAACGTGTTTATAAACATATGTAAACATATTGGCCTGACCATAGGTCAAGAAGTGTTAAGGACGGCTTCAGTCGGAAGCTTCCAGTGAGTTGATGTTGATATACATATTTTCTGTAACGCAAAACTGGAGGATTTATGGCATCAAACAGCTTCCAAAACGAAGTGCCCAAAGCTCGGGTCAATATCAAGCTCGATTTGCATACCGGTGGTGCGCAAAAAAAGGTTGAGTTGCCACTCAAGCTGATGGTGATGGGCGATTACAGTAACGGTAAAGAGCAGCGGTCCTTGTCAGAACGAGACAAGGTCGACATTAATAAAAACAATTTCGATAACGTATTGGCCGAGTTTTCACCGAGCCTGACGCTGGCAGTGGAGAACACTCTGACCAGCGACGCCTCCGACACCTCGGTGGAACTGAGTTTTCAGAGCATGCGCGATTTCGAGCCCGAGCAGGTGGCGCGTCAGATACCGCAACTCCGTGCGCTGCTGGCGATGCGAAATCTGCTGCGCGACCTTAAATCAAATCTGTTGGACAACGCGACGTTTCGCCACGAGCTGGAACGCATCCTCAAGGATGAAGCGTTGAGCAACGAACTGCGTGCCGAACTGGCCGCACTGGCTCCCAACGAAAGTCGTTAAACCGCCCAGGTTTCACAAGGAAGTTGCCATCATGTCAGTAGAACAGTCTTCCGTGCACTCACACGGCGCTGCAACATTGTCTGAAGAAAGTCAGAATGTGTATAGCACGCTGTTTGCAAAGATAAATCTCAGCCCGGTTACAACACTGGGTGACATAGAAGTTTTTCAAAGTAATGAAGTCCTGTCCGATGTCTCCGTCGATGAGCGGGTAACAGCTGCTGTCAGTGTGTTTCTTGATCTTCTTAAAAAATCCGCCCAGAAAGTTGAGCGCCTCGACAAGACCTTGCTGGATGAACACATCGCGGCGCTGGATGCACATATCAGTTCCCAACTTGATGCGGTGATGCATCACCCGGACTTTCAACGTGTCGAATCGACCTGGCGCGGCGTTAAGTCATTGATAGATCAAACAGACTTCCGCCAAAACGTTCGAATCGAACTGTTGGATATCAGTAAAGATCACTTGGTACAAGACTTCGAAGACGCACCCGAAATCGCCCAAAGTGGTTTATATGTTCATGCCTACACGCAAGAGTACGACACGCCGGGCGGCGAGCCGATAGCGGCGGCCATTTCCAATTACGAGTTTGATCGCAGTCCGCAGGACATTGCACTTTTGCGCAGCATTTCAAAAGTCGCAGCGGCAGCGCACATGCCGTTCATTGGCTCGGTCGGCCCGGCTTTTTTTGGCAAAGAGTCGATGGAGGAGGTCGCCGCGATCAAGGACATCGGCAACTACTTCGACCGCGCGGAATACATCAAGTGGAAGTCTTTTCGCGACAGTGACGATTCTCGCTACATCGGCCTGACTATGCCCCGGGTGCTGGGCCGTCTGCCCTATGGCCCCGATACAATTCCGGTGCGCAGCTTCAACTACGTCGAGAGCGTGAAAGGCCCTGACCACGGCAAATACCTGTGGACCAATGCCTCGTTCGCCTTCGCCGCCAACATGGTGAAAAGCTTTATCACCAATGGCTGGTGCGTGCAGATCCGCGGCCCGCAATCGGGCGGCGCCGTCACGGATTTGCCCATTCACCTGTACGACCTGGGCACCGGCAATCAGGTGAAGATTCCGTCGGAAGTCATGATTCCGGAAACCCGTGAGTTCGAATTCGCCAACCTCGGGTTCATTCCGCTCTCGTATTACAAAAACCGCGATTACGCCTGTTTCTTCTCGGCTAATTCGTCGCAGAAACCGGCCCTGTACGACACGGCTGATGCGACCGCCAACAGCCGAATCAACGCGCGGCTGCCGTATATCTTTCTGCTTTCGCGCATTGCCCACTATCTGAAGCTGATCCAGCGCGAAAACATCGGCACCACCAAGGATCGTCGGATTCTAGAGCTTGAGCTGAACAAGTGGGTCGGCGGGCTCGTTACCGAAATGACCGACCCCGGCGATGACCTTCAGGCCTCCCACCCCTTGCGTGACGCCAAAGTCACCGTCGAAGACATCGAAGACAACCCCGGTTTTTTCCGCGTGAAGCTGTACGCCGTGCCGCATTTTCAGGTGGAAGGCATGGACGTCAATTTGTCGCTGGTTTCGCAGATGCCCAAGGCCAAAGCCTGATCCGTGCGTAGGGAAACGACGTCATGAAAATCGATCGACCTTTGTGGGCCGCGGGGACGTTGCTGTCGCCGCAGCAATTTCAGCAGCAAGCGCGTTGGGAAGCCTGGAATAACGAATACCTGGCGCATCTGTCACTGATCCATCCGTGGGGTATTCGGGCGGCGTCATTTGATTCGGATGCCTTGCGGATGGGCAAGCTCAAGGCAACCCGGCTGCGCCTGCGCATGCCAGATGGCACGTTGATTGATACCGATCATGTTGATCGTCTGCCGCCCGCGCTGGAGTTGAGCCGAGCGCTGACCGAGGGTAGTCAGAGCGCAGTGGTGCTGCTGGCCTTAGCGCTCGAACACGCCAATGGCAACAACTGCCTGTTGGAAGACACCCAGGCCGAGCGTCCCCTGCGTTATCGCCGGGATTGGCGTCAGGTGCAGGATGTTTACGGCGACGAGGCGCAATCCATCGGCGTATTGGAGCACGCGCTGAGCTTGCGTCTGGACAGTGACGAGAATGCTGATTATCTGACCTGTCCTGTCGCGCGTCTGGTGCGCGATGGACAGGGCGCCTGGAGTGTTGACGGTGCCTAGACGCGCGCCTGCATGACGCGCTAGTTGCCGCCTGCCTGCTGCCCGACACCGGCGCCCGCAACATCGACAGTCTGCTCAATCAACAGATTTTGCCGGTGCTCAGCCAGCAACTGCTGCAACGCCAGGCCGCCCAGCTGAAAACCAGCGGCGTGACGCTGGGCTACAGCGACGAGGACGGCATAACCCTCAACTTCACCGACGCCGCTGTCGCGAAGGAGCTCTGAAATGCTCAATCCACTGCGCACGTTCTTCGACCACAGCCGCCACACCCTCACTGTTCGTGGCATCGAAGCAACGCTCGACGTGCTGGCCTTCGACGGCGAAGAACAACTCAGCCAGCCGTTCAAATACCGCATCGAATTCACTTCCAGCAATCACGACATTGCCGCCTCGGACATGCTCAGACGCCAGGCCGATTTCAGCCTGCATGCGGCGCCTCATGATTTACCGCCGGTGATGCCGTGGGACGCTGGCAAGGTCATCCCGCCGTTGCGCACGTTGCACGGCGTGGTCACTGGCTTCAAACGCCTGTCCGGTTCCAACGACGAAGCGCGCTACGAAATCACGTTGCAGCCGCGTCTGGCCTTGCTTGAGCGCGGTCGGCAGTTCCGCATTTACCAGCATCAGTCGGTGCCGGAAATTGTCGAAAACATCCTGCGCAGCCGGCATGATTTCGAGGGTCAGGACTTCCTTTTTGATCTGGTGCGCGAGTACCCGAAACGCGAACAGGTCATGCAGTACGGCGAGGACGACCTGACGTTTATCCGCCGATTGCTGGCCGAAGTCGGGATCTGGTTCCGCTTCAGCGTTGATCAGCGTTTACGCATTGAGGTGGTGGAATTTCACGACGATCAACGTCATTACGCGGGCGACGTGGTGCTGCCATATCGCGCGCAGTCGGGGCTGGGCAGCAGCGGGGTGGACGCAGTCTGGCAATTGCAGACCGAGCACCAGGTGGTGGAGCAAAACGTCAATATCCGCGCTTATCACCATCGTGACATTCACGCGTTTCTCGACGGCGATGTCGATCAAACCCGCGGATCGGAAACGCTCTACGGCGAGGCGTATCACTACGCCGAACCCTACACCGTGCTCGGCGATCATATCGATCAGGACGAAGACCTGCTCAGCGAAAGCGGCTTTTTCTATGCTCGCCTTCGGCACGAGCGTTACCTGAATAACCGGACCCGCCTGAGCGGTGTCAGCAGCAGCCCGACCCTGGCGCTGGCTCAGGTGCTGAAGATATCCGGCGGTGCGCCGCAGGCTTTTGGACCCGGCGCGGTCATCACCCGCCTGATCACCCGCGCGGCCCGGGATCGCAGTTTCGAAGTCAGCTTCGAGGCGATTCCCTACGCCGAAACTATCTGCTTCCGACCGCCGTTGCTCCCCAAACCGCAGATCGCCGGCACCGTCCCGGCCCGCGTCACCAGCACTCAGGCGCAGGATATCTATAGCCACATCGACCGGGAAGGCCGCTACAAAGTCACCTTCCTGTTCGACCGCGACACCTGGAAACCCGGCGAAGAAAGTATCTGGCTGCGTCTGGCCCGGCCCTACGCTGGCGACACCCACGGCCTGCATCTACCGCTGATCTGCGGCACCGAAGTGGCCATCGCCTTCGAACAAGGCGACCCGGATCGGCCCTACATCGCCCACGCCCTGCACGACAACAAACACAAAGACCACGTCACCCTCGACAAGCGCGACTACACCCGCAATGTGCTGCGCACACCGGCCAACAACAAGCTGCGCATGGAGGATTTGCGTGGGCAGGAGCATGTGAAGCTCAGCACCGAGTACGGTGGCAAGAGCCAGCTGAACCTTGGACATCTGGTGGATGCGCAGAAGCAGAAAAGGGGCGAGGGCTTTGAGTTGCGCACTGATGGTTGGGGCGCGATTCGCGGTGGGAAGGGCGTGTTTATCAGTGCGGATGAGCAACCCAAGGCGCAGGGGCAGCAGCTTGACATGGATGCTGCCGTTGGCCTTCTGCAACAGGCTGGCGAGCAACTAAAAACGCTGTCGGTCGATGCGACAGCCGCCAACGCCGACCCAGCCGATGTGCAAGCGCAGCTCAGCCTGCTCAGGCAAGACCTTGAGCAGCTCAAGTCTTCGGTCCTATTGCTCAGCGCGCCGCAGGGGATTGCCCTCACCAGTGGCAAACATCTGCAATTAGCGGCGAAAAACAACCTGATGCTCAACGCCGGTGCCGAAGCTGACATCAGCGTGGTCAAGCGGATGTTCATTGGCGTGGGCGAAGGGCTGAGCCTGTTCGTGCGCAAGCTCGGCATCAAGCTGTTGGCCAATCACGGCCCGGTGACCATCCAGGCGCAGAACGACACCCTGGAAATCCTCGCGCGGCAAGGGCTGCACATCACCAGCACCGACGATGAAATCCACATCACCGCCAAGAAGAAAATCACTCTGAACGCCGGTGGCAGCTACATCACCATGGATCAGTGCGGCATCGAGTCCGGGACCGTGGGCGATTACACGGTCAAGTCTGTGCACAATGAGTATCTAAAGGGAAAAGCCAAACAGGTCCCACACCTGCCGGACCTGCCAGTCATTGCGAGCGCACCGGCTGTGGCGCCTTTGCCCAGAACAAGTGCGCCGGTCCGCCCGACTGCAAACTCCCTTGATGATCCTGGCAAACCCGAAGCCCCGGTTTTGAACAACGATCTGGATGAGGAGGAAGAGGAAGAAGAACTCGAAGGCATCACCCTGCGCCTGGGTCTGTTTTTCGACGGGACCGGCAACAACCAGAGCAATTCTGCTGCCACCGAACAATGCAGCCGCGAAGACCTGGCGCTGTTCAGTCGTAGCGAGCTGACAAGCATCATCGAGCAGTGCAACCAGTTTGGATTCGATGGGTTTGATGGCAGTGGCTTCAATGAAGCACCGGATAACAGTTATGGAAATGCGCCGAGTAACGTGGTGCATCTTTATGATCTGTATCCGGACAACACGGCGACACCGATTGCGGTTGATTCAGATATTGGCTATGTGCCCGTTTATCTGGAGGGCATCGGCACCCGCAGCGGTGGCAAGGATTCGCTATACGGCCAAGGCACCGGGCAAGGTGAGACGGGGGTCGTGGCGCGGGTTGGGCAGGCGCCGGGCTTGGTCCAAACACAGTTAGGCTTCTTCCAGCAAGCCAACCCCGGCACCGATATTCGACGTATCGAATTCGACATTATCGGCTTCAGTCGGGGCGCGGCGGCTGCCCGGCACTGCGCCGATGAACTACTCAAACCCGGTCGGGGAATCTTCGCTGAGCTGTTGCAAGGCGGTCGATTCGGACTGCTGGCGGGTTTTGATCCGGTAGTGGACGTCAGCCTCAACTTGATCGGCCTCTTCGATACAGTCGCAGCCATCGCAGCGGTGGGGCGCGCTGACTTAAGTGTGGCAGATGAAACCAACCCTGGCGTCAACCTGCACCTGCCGCCCGGCTGCGCACGAAAGGTCATTCAGTTGCACGCACGTGATGAGTGTCGCCACAACTTCGCCCTCAACAGTGTGCAGCAGGGGCATCCAGAAATCGGCCTGCCTGGCGTGCATTCGGATATCGGCGGCGGTTATCTGCCCCGTGCCCATGAACGGTTGATGGTGGCGGAGCCGCTTCGCGTCACCTTGCCTGCCAACCGGTCACTGCAGTCCTCCAGCGAATGGGCAGCCGTTTCAGCTCGCGCCGAGTTCTTGCGTGCTAGTGGGCTGGCGGGTGAGGGCAACATCAAGGTGCATGCTTGGCCGTTTATGCGGCCAACCAGCGGCAGGTCCGAAAACGTTACCCAGGACTATTGGCTGACGATCATCCTCGAGCGGCCTGTGCGCGGCGAGTTGGCGCTGATTGGGCTGCGTCTGATGCGCGAGTTGGGCGTGCGTCATGGTGTACCGTTCAAAAGCCTGGAAGAACGACCTGAATTGGCGTTGCCCGAAGACTTGCAAGCCATCGCTGCGCAAATTCTCGAACAAACCCTGACGGGTGCAGAGGTGCAACTCGACGCCGATCAGGAGCGCCTGCTGCGAGGTCGTTACATCCATCAGTCTTCACACTGGACGCCCAATAAAGGCCTGTTTATCAACAAGCCTGCGCAGGGCAACAAGCGCAATATTTATCCGAACAACCAGCTCAGCCAACTGGCGGATGTGCTTTACACAGACGGCGGAATGGGCCTGAGCTTCGAGTTGCGCGGCAAAGCGGTACGCGACGTGGTGCAGACCCGCTTCATCCTCAACGGCGAACGGCATCACTATTTCAACCAGAAAGAAAGCTGGCAGCGCTTCGGCTGGCCGGGTACCAGCGATCACCCGGGGGCTAGCCTGACCTGGACCAGCGTCAGTGCGGGCGAGCGATTGTTCGGAGATTATCAGGGCACTTGGGGTTTGATCCGTCTGCTGGAGAACGCGCAAATCACCGCGCTCGACGACGGCGATATCGACGCCAGCTGCCGCCGCACTGCTGGCTGATACCGACATTCTGGCTCTGGAAGGCCAGGCGTTGGCCCAAGCCGACAGCCACGGCGTCGAACAGGCGCTGGCCTGGCTTGCGCAGCAGCCTGGCGTGCGCACCGGACGGCAACAGTGGTTGCTGCGTCTGTTGATGGCGCGGGTCAGTTCGGCCTGCGCGCGCGCAACCTGTGTGCGCCGACCTTGCCCTGCTATCCGCCCAATCGCGACCGGTTTCACTGGCGATTGCTCAGCCATCTGGGCTCCAATTTCTTGCCGATGCTCGACAGCGCCGAAGTACTGCGCGGCACGCTGGCGCTCTATGACTGGACCGGCAGCGAACTCAACCGGCGGCGTCTGGCGGCCATCGTCGAGGTCAGCCATCACCTGATCCAGCGTTTTGAAAAAGGCTTTCTGCTACGTGGCGTCGACATTGAAGTCACGCTGGATGCCAACGGTTTCGCGGGGGAGGGCGACATCAGCCTGTTCGGCGAAATGCTCAACCGCTTCTTCGCGCTGTATGCCGATATCCACCTCTACAACCAGCTCACGCTGATCCTGCAACCGACCGGGAAGTGCCTGCGATGGAACGAGAACCACAATCAGCGTATTCCCGGCTAAAGGCCGATGGTTTGCTGGACGTGCTGAAGGGGCGCATGGCCGAGGCCAATCTGTATCGCTTCTGTCAGCTACTGGAACAGGCCATGCCCGACCATCCGCCGCTCGGCAGCACCGAGCATGTGGCGGATGACCCGGTGCGCTTTCGTCCTGACCCCGGCATGGGGTTTCCGGCGAGCGAGCTCAAGGCCATCGAAACGTATGATGAAGACCCGCAGCGGCCGGCGACAATCCGTACCCGGCTGCTGGGTCTGTACGGCGTCGATTCGCCTTTGCCCACCGCCTTTGTGGATGACATCGCTCAGCGTCGGGAAGGGCACGAGGCACTGGAAGCGTTTCTCGATGTTTTCAATCACCGGATCTTTACCCAGTTCTACCGGATCTGGCGCAAGTATTCGTATCCCGCTTCGTTCGAGGCGGGGGGGACTGATCCGACCTCGCAATGCCTGCTCGGCCTGATTGGTCTGGGCATCCCCGGTACTGCAAGGCAGATCGCCACGCCGATGTCGCGCTTTCTTGCATTGCTTGGTGTGATGCGCCTGCCCACGCGCAACGCCGAAGGCATTGTTGCGCTGGTCAGGCTGCTGGCCCCCAACACGTTAGCAAAAGTGACGCCGCACTGGCCGCAGAAGATCGCCTTGTCGCACCCTGCCAGCCTGTCTCGCGAGCGTCCGGTGAGCCTGGCCCAAGGCACGCCCTTGGGCAGTGTCGGGCAAGACGCCAACAGCCAACTGCATCTGGCGTTATTCACCGAAGACAGCAACGAAGCCTCGGGCTGGTTGCCCGGTGGTCAGTTGCACGACGACCTGTTGGTCTTGTTGCGGGTGTACCTGGGCTGGCGTTGCACCGCCAAATTGCAACTGTCACTGCCCGTGCGCAACTTGCCGCTGCCTTTGCTCGGACGTTCGCCGGCCTTGTTGGGTATGACCTGTGTGTTGGGGCTGAAGGATGACGCCCTGGCCGTTGAAAACCGCACCACCATCACCATCAATTTGGGCTGTTACCACGGCCTGCGCAGCAACCCACGGAACAGGGAACTCCACCATGTCGCGTATCGCTTGTAATGCATTGATGCCTATTGCCCTCCTCACGCTGCTCGGCGGCTGCGGTTTGGTCCAGAGTGTGACCGATGCCACCACCTCCACCACCGAAGCGATTTTTTACAAGCAGGTTAAAACCCTGCACCTGGACCTCAGCGCCCGAACGGTGATGAACACGGATGCGACGGACATGCGCGCGTTGTCCGTGCCGACGCTGGTGCGGATTTATCAACTGCGCGATAGCAAGTCGCTGCACAAAGCGACCTACGATCAGATCCTCAGTGACAGCGACAATGTGCTGGGCGCCGATTTGCTCGACGAACATTCGCAGGTGGTCAAGCCGGGGGAGGGAGTGCAGCTTAATGTGCCCCTGCATAAGGACACTCAGTTCGTCGCGGCGGTGGCGCTGTTTCGCGAACCTGATGACTCTGCCGATAACTGGCGCCTGATGCTCACCCGCGACGAACTGGACCCCGATCAGCCGCGCGTGATTGAACTGGGTGACAACCGGCTGACCTTGCGTGCGCAGGCTAAGGAATGACCGATGAGTGAGCTCAATCCGTCGCTCTACGAAATGCTGCTGCAAAACTTCCACGGCGAGCTGGACCTGTATCGCGTTGACGAAGCGGACCAGTACACCCTGTCAGTGCTGGACAATCTGCAACGGATTCTCAACAGTCGCGCCGGCACGCTGAGCCATCTGCCCGACTATGGATTGCCGGACATGGGCGTGGTGTTACAAGGGTTGCCAGCCACGGCGCACGCGCTGATGAGCATCATGGTCGACACCTTGCTCAAATACGAGCCACGCCTGGCAGCGGTGAATATCCAATTGCTGGCGCAGAAGCAGCCCGGTCACCTGGAATACGCCTTGGAAGTGCAGCTCAAAGGCGGCAAGTGCGCCACCTTCGGCACCACCGTGGCGCCCGAAGGCAAAGTCTTGATGCGTCACCTCAAGCGCCAGAGTTAAAAAGGTGCCAGATGTCCCGGCCCCTTCGCGGACAGGTCCGCTCCCACGGTCTTGCGTCAGAGCCGGATCTGATGAACAACCCGAATCTCGTTGGAGCGAGGCTTGCCCACGAAGCTGCTGATGCAGTGCGTCCGGGTAATAACGTAAAGGATGTCCCCGGTTTGCCCCGGTTATCGAGCTGCCTGTTCAGCCGCCGCGGTAGCCGCCTTGCGCACGGCATTGAAGCTTTTGTCATAGCCCTGAGAGACATCGACGTGGCGGCTCAAAATGCCCTCGCGCTGATAGATATCGGCCGTGTTCTGAAGGCCGCTGATCACGCTGTCGTCAATATCCACGGGTTCCATGCGCGTTTCTTTCGCTGTCGCCAGATGCACCTCGACCGGCAGGCCGGTGACCTTGGCTTGCGAGGCGGCATATTCGGCGGGGTGCGCGTTGATCCAGCGATACGCGCGGTCCACCCGTGCCACGAAGTCGTTCAACTGCTCGCGCTTCTCGGCGATCGCTTGGCTGGTGGCGGCAAGGTAGGAGTGATTGGTCAGCAGCTTCCCGCCGGTAGGTAAAATGCGTGCGTCATGTTGAGTGGCAACGGTGGTGTATGGCGCCCATGTGGCCCAGGCATCGGCCTCGCCGTTATCCAGTACCAGGCGCGATTCGCTGGGCAACAAGTAAATGAACGTCACATCGCTGGTGCTCAGTCCTGCTTCGTTGAGAGCGCGAATCGCCAGGTAATGGCCGATCGAGCCACGTCCGGTCACGATGCGTTTGCCCTTGAGTTCGGCCACCGATTTGATCGGTGAGTCATTGCGCACGATCAGCGCAGTTGTGTAGCGGCCCTCGACGTGGGTGATGCTGACGACTTTCAACGGCGCACCCGCGCCTAGCGCAAATACATAGGGCGCATCGCCCAGTGCGCCGATGTCTACGGCGCCAGCGTTCAGCGCCTCGCCCAGCGGTGAGGCGGACGGGAACTCAGAAAAACGGATCTCATAAGGGACATCTTTCAGCTCGCCAGACACCTGCAGTAGAACCTTCAGGGCGGATTTTTGATTAGCGACCAACAGAGGTTCCAATTCTGCGGCCTGAGCGGTGAAGGGCAGATTCAGCATCAGCAACGCAGCCAGCATCAAGCGTCTGGCGGATGCGCGCAGATCAATGGGTGAACGCATAAAGTACAACTCCAGGTCAGCAATGTCGGGTGATTAACCTCCGCCTGGAAAGGGGTCGGATAATGATGGGGCAGCGCGTGACGAAGTGCGCCACGCTCCGGTGAGTCAGATCACATAAAAACCGTGGGTCCCGTCGCGGCCGAGCTGTTCGACCAGACCGAACTCCCAGTCCAGATACGCCTGCATTGCTTCGCGCGGCGCATCAGTGCCTTCATAGGGGCGGCGATAACGGTCGATGCGCGGCGAGGCGAGGTGGCTTTCGCCGGTTTGCGCTTCATAGCCTGCGGCGTACCAGCTCGGCGTACCGTTCTTCAGCAGGAACGCCGATTTGCCAGTGAGCACTTCGACGTCCTTGACCGCGAGACGCGCCAGACGGCTGCTGCCGCAGGTCAACACGTAGCGCTCGGCGGCGGGAATATTTGCCAGCGCATCCTTCAGTTGCGCGCGCACTACCCACCATGCGCCAGGGATGTGGGCTTTGACATAGTTGGCGCTGGTAGTGAAATCCAGCACCGCCACATCGCCATGGGTGCGCCATTGCGCAAGAGTTTCGGCGCTGATTTCCTCAACTTGCGGCGGCGTGGGAATCGGCGCGTCCCAGTCGCCTTTTTCGTTGAAATCCTCAGCCCGCAGGTCATCAATCACGAACACATCCCAGCCTAGCTGCGCCAGCCACGAAGCCGACATGTTGGCGCGCACGCCGTCGTCATCCACCAAGGCAATGCGCGCTCCGCGCACGCTGGCGTAGTGATCGGTTTCCTGAACCAATTGACCCCCAGGGGTCGAGCCGGCGCCGGGCAAGTGGCCGGCGGCAAATTCTTCCGGGGTGCGTACGTCGAACAGGTACGTGGTGCGCGTAGTGTCTGCCTGCCAGCGTTGCAGTTCGGCGCGGGTAGCTCGTTGCACGCGGGCTTTGTCGGCGACATTTCGCGCGTCGGCAGTGGCGAGATTGCGAGTGTCGGCGCTGACTTCAGTGAAGCGTCGGGCCTGACCGTGATCCAGCGTCTGCCCGGCCAGCAGCCAGCCGATGGTGCCGTTGCGCAGGGCGGAAATCGGGTTCGGCAGGCCAGCGTTCACCAGCGATTGCGTGCCGATGATGCTGCGGGTGCGTCCGGCGCAGTTGACGATGATGCGAGTTTTCGGGTCTGGCGCCAGTTCACGAGCACGCAGCACCAGTTCGGCACCCGGAACGCTTATCCCCGTGGGGATGCTCATGGTCTGATATTCGTCGTAACGGCGGGCGTCCAGCACCACGACATCGGCTTTGGATTGGATCAGTTGCAGCACTTCTTCAGCGGCCAGCGACGGCGTATGGCGATGGTGTTCCACCAGCTCGCCAAAGGACTTGCTCGGTACATTGACGTCGATGAACAGCTCACCGCCGGCATCGCGCCAGCCCTGCAGTCCGCCTTCCAGCAAGCCCACGTCGCTGTAGCCCAGATCCTGCAGACGTTGCCGAGCGATCTGCGCCAGTCCTTCGCCGTTGTCGTACAGGGTGATCGCCGTATCCCGACGAGGAATGCGCGACAGCACTTCCAGCTCCAGCTTGGACAGGGGGATGTTGGCCGCAAACAAAGGATGAGCCTCGGCAAACGGAGCTTCTTCGCGCACATCAACCAGCGCGACTTCTTCTTTGGCGAGCAAGGCCCGGCGAATGTCAGCGAAGGATCGGGTCGCGGCGTGGTGTTGGCGAATGTCAGTCATTGGGCTTGGTTCTCTTTGGACAGGTCCCAGATATTCGGGAGAAAGGCGTTGGAGTAGCCGGAAATAAACAGTTTTTCGGTGCCGTCGGGTTGATACACCGCGCGCCGGACTGCACCGATGTTGGCGCCGTAGACGTGAATGCTGATCGACACTTGGTCGTCGAACGCATTGCTGACCTGATGGATGTCGTTGCTGCGGGGCGACAGGGCCTCGACTTGACCTGGCAGCAAGTGAATCGCCGGGCCTTCTTTTTCCAGGCGGCCTTCGGCGCTGCGGGCGTAGCCCTGTGAGTATTCGGCGCCGCGCAGCATGCCGATCAGGCCCCAGACCCGGTGGTCGTGAATCGGTGTGCTCTGACCCGGCCCCCAGACAAAGCTGACGATCGAGAAACGCTGGCGCGAATCAGCGTGCAGCAAAAATTGTTGATAACGGGTGGGGTTGGGCACAGCGAATTCGTCCGGCAGCCAGTCATCGTAGCTGACCAATTGCCCCAGCAGCTTGCTGCCACGGTGCAGCAAGTCGCCGTCGCGAGGGATGCCGTCGATCAGCTCGGCGAGCGCTCCGATGAATTCACGCAGGCGTTCAGGGTGTCGGGTTTGCGTCATGTGTATTCCAGCGCTTGAGTGAGGCGTGGATGAATATAAACATAATGTGGCTAGCTAATATGCTACTTTTTAATGATTAGGTTATAACCAAAGCGTCTTTTATATCGGGTTGGATAAGCTCCCTCCCACGCGTTAGGCATCATCCCGAGCTATCCAGATCTCTAATTCGCAATTATGCTTTTTGCCTATCTTGCTTCCCATTTTCTATGTGCGGTCCGAATGAAAATTGATGATATCGATGCCTTCGTGGCGGTGATTCGCTGCCAGTCGATCAGCCATGCTGCTGAATCGCTGGACCTGACGCAGCCAGCGATCACGCGTCGGGTGCAGAATTTTGAACAGGCGCTGGGCGTCGAGTTGTTCGACCGCAACACCAAGCCGCTCAAACCTACGCCGATGGGCATTCAGGTGTACTCGAAATGCCTGGCGATCCTGCGGGAGATGGATTCGTTGCGCGAGTTGGTCGCCAGCGATACACCGCCAAGCGGTTTGCTGCGCCTGGGCGTACCGCAAACCATTGGCGATGTGGTGCTGCTCGACGCACTCAAGCATCTGCGTGGGCAATTCCCCGAGTTGCGGGCGCAGGTTTTGACCGGCTGGGGCAGTCACCTGATCGGCAAGATCGAAAACGGCGAGCTGGATGCTGCAGCGGCGTTATTCCCTGCGGGCAAGATTTTCCCGGAAAACATTGTCGGCCAATCCATCGGCAAGATGGAGCTGGTGGTGGTGTGCGACAAGGCCAGCCTGCCGAAAAAGCCCATGAAGCTCGCCGACTGCTACGACCGTGGCTGGGTGCTGAACCCCGACGGCTGTGGTTTTCGTGCCGGGCTGCAACGCACGTTGGCTGATCAGGGCTTGAGCCTGAAGGTCAATCTGGAAACCTTCGGCACCGAACTGCAATTGGGTCTGGTGGCTGACGGTATGGGGCTGGGGCTAGTGCCGCGTCCATTGCTGGAGCGCAGCGCCCATCGGGATCACCTGGCGGTGGTGCCACTCAAGGATTTCAAGCCGGTGATGGATTTGTGGCTGATCTATCCGCGTTTCCTGGGCAATCTTCAGGCGCCGGTTTCGTCATTTGGCGCCTTCGTGGCCGAGTCGTTGAAGCAGTCGCGTAACGCGGTGTGACCAGATGCGGTTGCGCCGATGTGGTCTCTAGGCCTATCACTGATTGCTTCTGATTCTGGCCGGAGGCCGTAGGAGCTTGGCTTGCCAGCGATTGGCTGCGAAGCAGTCATGAAACCATCCGCCGCAGGTGTATCAGGCATACCGCGTTCAGAGGTTTTGCTGCCGGTTCCCGACAGATCGCCTGCAAGCAAGGCGCCTACGCCCTCCGGGCAGAAGCCGCCTTGCAATCGTTCACGCGACTTTCTCACGCCGCTCCTGCTCGCGCTTGGCGACCAGCTCACGGGTCAAGGGGATGAGTTTTTTTCCGTAATCGATCGCATCTTCCAGCGGGTCGAAACCGCGAATCAAAAATGTGGTAATCCCCAGGTCGTAGTAGTCCAGCAGCGCTTCGGCGACTTGTTCGGGCGTGCCCACCAATGACGTCGAATTACCTTTGGCCCCCAGCAATCCGGCGATTCCTGTCCATAGCCGCTTGTCCAGTCTAGCGCCTTGAGCTGCCGCCGCCAGCAGACGACGGGAGCCTTCATTCGGCGGCTCTTTGCGCTCAAAACCGCTGGCCTTCGCCACCGCTTTGGCCTGCTCCAAAATACTGTCGGCCCGCGCCCAGGCTTTTTCTTCGGTTTCGGCCAGAATCGGGCGCAGCGACAAACTGAAACGAATCGTGCGGCCATGCTTCGCCGCTTCCGCGCGCACTTGTTTGACGATGTCGCGCACCTGCTCGTAGGTCTCGCCCCACAATGCGTACACATCGGCGTGTTTGCCGGCTACCTGGATCGCTGCGGGCGAAGCGCCGCCGAAATACAGCGGGATGTGGGGCAACTGCGGCGACTTCACCGCCGAATGCGCGCCTTCGAACTGGTAATACGTGCCGTGATGATCAAACGGCGTGCCGCTCGTCCACTCCTGACGTACGACGCTCAAATACTCATCGGTCCGGGCGTAACGCTCATCTTTGCCAATAAAACTGCCATCGGCGCGCAACTCTTGATCGTCACCACCGGTGATGATGTGCACCGCCGTGCGCCCTGCGTTGAACACATCCAATGTCGCGAACTGCCGCGCCGCCAAAGTCGGAGCAATGAACCCCGGACGATGGGCCACCAGAAACTGCAGTTTGCTCGTGACGCTGGCCGCGTGGGCCGCGACAAACGCGCTGTCCGGGCTGTTGGAGTGGAAGGCCACCAGCGCGCGATCAAAGCCTGCCTCTTCATGGGCTTTTGCGACTTTTTCGACGTATTCAGGCTGGATCGTCGGGCCACTGCGCGGATGTATTTCCGACCCTGGCTGGGTGGCGATGTAACCGATGAATTCAACGCTCATGAACAACTCCTTCCCGGCTTTGGCATTCTTCAGGCGTGCGATAGAGGGATCGCGCCCGTGTGAGCAAGCAACATAAGGGTAGGAGGCGTCGCTGTGAAATTCGATTTGGCGCTAAGCTAATTATAAAAAATATTTATATAGGGTTTGCGCCAAAATCAGAATGTTTAACTATTAATTGTCCAGTGCGATAGGCATCCGCAGATCAGTGCTTCTGCGCATCCTTGGCCATGGTCAGAAATTGTTTTTCCTGATTCCAGTCGAACGGCTCGTCGTTTTGTTCGGCCTCGTAACGGCGCTCTTCGAGGGCGGTATACAAATCGATTTCGTCATCGGGCATGAAGTGCAAGCAGTCTCCGCCGAAATACCAGAGCAGGTCGCGGGGTACCAGATGGGCGATTTGCGGGTAGCGCTGGATGACCTGACACAACAGATCCTGGCCCAGGTACTGGCTTTCGATGGGTTCTTGCGGCAGGAGGGTCATCAGTTCGTCATAGCGTTCGATGAACAGCTCATGACTTTCTTCCGGGACCTGTTCGGCTTCACCCAGCGCGACCAGGATGCCGCGCAGGTGCGTCAGCAGGTTGAGAGTGTGGTCGAGATTGGCGTCGGCCATGATGAAGTCCTCAGAGACAAAAACAGGCGCGAGAGTATAAGGCTCTCACCAAACCACCGATACCCCAGCCAGGACTGGCGGCATCGGTGAACTGCATTTGCCTGATCTGAGCTTCAAGCTCCTAACTTGCAGCTTGCAGCTCCTTCTAATGCCATAACCCCGCCAGATATCTGTGCCCGGCGTCTGTCAGCATCAGTTTGAAGGTGTGGTCGAGATTCGGCTGTCGTATGACGAAGCCGATGAGAATGAGAGTTTGAAGGCGGGATGACAATTGGCCGCGCTGTACATCCTCCCCGGCGGCAATATCAGCGAGCATGCAGCGGTGTGAAAGGCGTTGGTCGATCATGGTGCGTCCCCTTGCTTGTTTCTTATTGTTGGAGGGGAGTGTAGGACAATCTGTGGCGAGTTAGGAAAACCGCTGAGCGTGGGCTGTTAGATTATCCAATGTGGGAGCGGACCTGTCCGCGAAGGCGATGGTTGATCGATAATTATCTATCGGATGTACCGGCCTTTTCGCGGACAGGTCCGCTCCCACAGGTTTAGTGTCGGGAAGCTTGATCAGCGCACTTTGCCTTCGGCCTGCTTCAACTCTTCCTTATCGAAATCATCCACATCAATCACCTTGCGCCGCGCCGCTTCGGCATCACGTAATTTCTGCGCTTCACCGGCTTGCAACACGCCGGCATTCAAAGCTGCGTCGATCAGATGTTCACCCGCCTTCGGATTGACCTGACCGCCTTTCACCCCATGATGCAGTTTGCTGTGCAGTGGGCGGCTCGCCGTCAGTAGGTCACTGGCATGTTGCAACGCCCCCACCGCATCATCCGGCGAAGTCGGGCGGTAGCAGCCGGCAAGCAGCGATTCCAGCGCCGGATCACCTTTGGCCCGACCCAAAATCTGCGCCACTTCAGCGTCGAGCCAGTCCGATGGGCCTTTATGGCGACGACCGAACGGGAACACCACCACGCGCAGCACGGCACCGAGCACCCGGTTCGGGAAGTTGCTTAACAACTCATCCAGCGCACGTTCGGACTCGCCTAATGCTTCTTCCATGGACCAGCGGAACAGCGAACTCAGATGCTCCGGATAATCCAGGTCGTGATAACGCTTTAGCGCTGCCGACGCCAGATACAAGTGACTCAACACATCCCCCAACCGCGCCGACAGACGCTCTCGGCGTTTCAATTCGCCGCCCAGCAGCATCATGCTCAGGTCCGCCAGCATGGCGAATGCCGCCGCCTGACGATTCAACGCACGGTAGTAGCCCTGGCTCAGGCGATCACCCGGCATCGATTCGAAGTGCCCAAAACCCAGATTGAGAATGAACGTGCTCGCGGCATTGCCCACCGCAAAACCGATGTGTTGCAACAGCAGCGTGTCGAACTCCGCCACGGCCCGGTCCTGATCTTCGCGCCCGACCAGGGCCATTTCCTTGAGTACGAATGGATGGCAGCGAATCGCGCCCTGACCAAAGATCATCAGGTTGCGCGACAGAATGTTCGCGCCTTCCACCGTGATGAAAATCGGCGCGCCTTGCCAGTTGCGGCCCAGGTAATTGTTGGGCCCCATGATGATGCCCTTGCCGCCGTGGACATCCATCGCGTGAGTGATGCACTCGCGGCCGCGTTCGGTCAGGTGATACTTGAGGATCGCCGACAACACCGATGGTTTCTCGCCCAGATCCACCGCATTGGCGGTCAGGATGCGTGCGCTGTCCATCAGCCACGCGTTGCCGCCGATGCGCGCGAGTGATTCCTGAATCCCTTCAAACGCAGACAACGGCACGTTGAACTGCTCGCGGATCTGCGCGTACTGGCCGGTCACCAGACTGGTGAACTTGGCAGCACCCGTGCCAACAGCCGGCAGCGAAATGGAGCGCCCGACCGACAGGCAATTCATCAACATCATCCAGCCTTTGCCGAGCATGTCCTGGCCGCCGATTAAGTACTCCAGCGGAATGAATACGTCCTTGCCGGAGTTGGGGCCGTTCATGAAGGCCGCGCCAAGGGGCAAATGCCGCCGACCAATTTCCACGCCCGCCGTATCAGTAGGGATCAACGCCAGGCTGATGCCCAAATCTTCTTCGTCGCCCAGCAGGTGTTCCGGGTCGTAGGCCTTGAACGCCAGGCCGAGAAGGGTGGCGATAGGGCCGAGGGTGATGTAGCGCTTTTCCCAGTTCAAGCGCAGACCGATGACTTCTTCACCTTCCCACTGGCCTTTACAGATGATGCCGGTGTCGGGCATCGCGCCTGCGTCGGAGCCGGCCAATGGGCCAGTCAGCGCGAAACACGGGATGTCGTCGCCCCGTGCCAGGCGTGGCAGGTAATGATTGCGTTGCTCCTCGGTGCCGTAATGCAGCAGCAGTTCGGCAGGGCCCAGGGAGTTGGGGACCATGACCGTGGACGCCAGATCACCGCTGCGGGTTGCGAGTTTCATCGCGACCTGGGAGTGGGCGTAAGCCGAGAAACCTTTGCCGCCGTACTCTTTGGGAATGATCAGCGCGAAGAAGCCGTGCTCCTTGATGTGCGCCCACGCGTGGGGCGGCAGGTCCATGGCCTGACCGATTTCCCAGTCCGTGACCATGGCGCACAACGCTTCGGTCGGGCCGTCGATGAAGGCTTGTTCTTCGGCGCTCAGCTGGCTTTTTGGATAAGCCAGCAACGTGTTCCAGTTGGGCCGCCCGCTGAACAGTTCACCATCCCACCAAACGGTGCCGGCATCGATCGCATCGCGCTCGGTCTGCGACATCGGTGGCAGGACCTTCTTGAACCAGGCGAACATCGGCGCGCTGAAGTACTGGCGACGCAGATCCGGCAAAGCCAGCGGCAAGACAACGGCCAGCCACAACAGCCAGAAAATCGTCATCAACCAGGCATGGGCGTGACTAAACACCCCCATTGCCAACAGATAAACCGCCACCACACCCAGCGCGGGCAGGGGTGCAACGCGACGATGGGCCAGCCAGGCCACGCCGACCAGCAGAATCGGGATCCACAACCACAACATAAAAGACGTCCTCCGTGATGACGGTGATAACGGATCACCCTCAAGGGCAGAGCCAATGGCTCTGGCCCGCGCATCGATAGTGACATCTGGCCGTCATGGGAGTTCGTGGGCTGGCCGATGCAGGCGAAGTTGTGGCTCGAACGCTGCCTTCGCGGCGTAAACTGTGCGCCACCGATGCACGTCATCATCGAACTGTAGATCGGTGCCGACCCAATCTGTGCCTGTAAAAACCTGTGAAAATAAAAAAGGAGAAGCGCAATGCTGAAAATCTGGGGCCGTATCAATTCGTCCAACGTGCGCAAGGCGCTGTGGATCGCTGAAGAGCTGGGTCTGCCGTACGAATCGCTGAATGCCGGAGGTGCGTTCGGCATCAATGACCAACCGGAATATCTGGCGAAAAACCCCAACGGCGTTGTGCCCATGATCGAAGACGGCGAGTTCGTGCTGTGGGAGTCCAATGCCATCGTTCGCTACCTGGCGGCGCAGTACGGCGGCGACTCTGCGTTGTATCCGGGCAATCTTCAGACGCGGGCATCGGCGGACAAATGGATGGACTGGACCACGTCAACCCTGGCCGGCCCGTTTCGTCCGGTTTTCTGGGGCGTGCTGCGAACGCCAGCCGAGCAGCAGGACTGGGCGCAGATCAACGCGGCAACCAAAGCGGTCGAGAAATTGTTGGTGATTGCCGATCAGGCATTGGCCTCGCAGCCATACCTGTCCGGCGATGAATTCGGGATGGGCGACATCCCACTTGGATGTTTCGCGTATGCCTGGTTTGAAATGCCGATTGAACGCGCAGCGCTGCCACACCTCCAAGCCTGGTATGAACGCCTGAAACAGCGTCCGGCATTCCAGAAAGCGGTCATGACGCCCCTGACCTGAAGGTGCGCAGCGTCGAGTCGATAAGTACTATCAATATATGTCGCTGTACTTGAGCGGCGTGGGCCAGCAACATTGCCGCTTCCTGTGCTGGTTATCGGCTAATTTAAAGCCACGCCGCCTTGCAATCCTGCGGCGTTTCGCCTGGTTTCCCCGTTTATCATTTCCTCTTTCCTTAATTTGGTGCTTTTACAGTCATGAGTTCTGCTCTGTCCATCCGGCAGCTAACCAAGACCTACGGCAACGGTTTCCAGGCCCTCAAGGGCATCGATCTGGACGTCGCCGAGGGTGATTTCTTCGCCTTGCTCGGCCCCAACGGTGCCGGCAAATCCACCACCATCGGAATTATCTCGACGCTGGTCAACAAAACCACCGGTACCGTGAATATTTTCGGTCACGACCTGGACCGCAACCCGGCGCAGCTCAAGCGCTCGATTGGTGTGGTGCCCCAGGAATTCAATTTCAACCAGTTCGAAAAGACCTTCGACATCGTCGTGACCCAGGCCGGTTATTACGGCATCCCGCCGAAGATCGCCAAGGAACGCGCCGAGCAGTACCTGACGCAGTTGGGACTTTGGGACAAGCGTGACACGCCTTCGCGCTCACTTTCAGGCGGCATGAAGCGCCGATTGATGATTGCCCGCGCACTGATTCACGAACCGCGGCTGCTGATCCTCGACGAGCCGACGGCAGGAGTAGATATCGAGCTGCGCCGTTCGATGTGGACCTTCCTCACCGAGCTGAACGAGAAGGGCATTACCATCATCCTCACCACGCATTACCTGGAAGAGGCTGAGCAGCTGTGTCGCAACATCGGCATCATCGACCATGGCGTGATCGTCGAAAACACCGGCATGAAACAGCTGTTAAACACCATGACGGTGGAGACCTTTCTGCTTGACCTGAGAGATTCGATGACCACGCCGCCGAACCTGATCGGCTACCCGTCGCGGCTGGTGGACAGCCATACCCTTGAAGTGCAGGTCGATAAAACCGTTGGCATCACCGAGCTGTTTGCGCAGTTGGCGTCGATGAACATTCAGGTACTGAGCCTGCGCAATAAAACCAATCGTCTCGAGGAGTTGTTCGTGTCGCTGGTGGAAAAAAATCTGTCGAAGGTGGCGATATGAGCTCTGAGCTGCGCCCCAACCTCGTTGCCCTGAACACCATCGTTTATCGCGAGATTCGCCGCTTCACGCGGATCTGGCCGCAAACGCTGCTACCGCCTGCGATCACCATGGTTTTGTACTTCGTGATCTTCGGCAATCTGATCGGCCGACAGATCGGCGACATGGGTGGCTTCACTTACATGCAGTACATCGTGCCGGGCCTGATCATGATGTCGGTGATCACCAACTCCTACGGTAACGTGGTCTCGAGCTTCTTCGGTGCCAAGTTTCAACGTTCGGTGGAAGAGTTGATGGTGTCTCCGGTTTCGCCGCACACCATTCTGATCGGCTACACCCTGGGCGGCGTGCTGCGCGGCTTGATGGTCGGGATCATCGTGACGATTCTGTCGATGTTCTTCACCGATCTGCAGGTCCATCATTTGGGCGTGACGGTCATTGTGGTGGTACTGACGGCGACGATCTTCTCGCTGCTGGGCTTCATCAACGCCGTGTTTGCGCGCAATTTCGATGATATTTCGATCATCCCGACCTTTGTACTGACGCCGCTGACCTATCTGGGCGGAGTCTTTTACTCGATCAACTTGCTGCCGCCGTTCTGGCAGACGGTGTCGCTGGCCAACCCGGTGCTGCACATGGTCAACGCCTTCCGCTACGGCATTCTCGGCGTGTCGGACATCAAGATCAGCATTGCGCTGGCATTCATGATCGTTGCGACCATCGTGCTTTACCTTGGCTGCGCGCGGTTGCTGGTGAGTGGGCGAGGGATGCGCCAGTAGTCGTGACGGCTTATTGATTCACTGAAACACCTGTGGGAGCGGACCTGTCCGCGAATGCGTCATCGGGCTCGATACATCTGTATTGCCAGTGCCGAAGGCTTCGCGGACAGGTCCGCTCCCACATTTGCGCTCCTACAGCTGATTACGTTTTTTCTGCCGCAACCGCCACTGCCGCCCGACCCACCAGCGCCAATAGCCCATTGTCAGAAAATACCCCATCACCCCCAGCACCACGCCTGCCACCACCGATCCCAGCAAAAACGGTTGCCACAAAGTGGTCAATTGTCCGCTGATCCATTCCCAGCTCAACTCGTCCGGGAAATGCCGTGGCGGCAATCCCATGAGAAGCGCGCCGATCTTGTAGGTGCAATAGAACACCGGCGGCATGGTCAGCGGATTGGTCAGCCAGACCAGACTCACACCAATCGGCAGATTGCCACGCACCCAGATCACCAGCAGCGCCGCCAGCAGCATTTGCAATGGAATTGGCATCAGCGCAGCGAACAGTCCTACGCCCATTGCTCGTGCGACCGACCGCCGATTGAGGTGCCACAGGTTGGGATCGTGCAACAGTCGGCCAAAAAACCGTAAGGATTTGTGTTCCCGGATGGTGTTCGGATCGGGCATGTAACGCTTGATCAAATGGCGTGGCATACGGTTATCCGGTCGATGGGCAGGCAAGTCGGGGCAAAGTATGCACAGATACTGAACGCTGGAAATTCAGACTTTGTGACAATTAATAAAACTGTCACGCGCAAGGTGCGCTAAGCCGTGTGGAGGATTTTGCAGTCATCAGGGAAGAGACCATGCGCACAGGGATGCTCGCGCTTGCTTTGGGGCTGTTGGCCCTGCGTTTTTTACCGGCCTTGCCGCCCGTCTGGTTACTGCTGTTGATGCCCGTCGTGGCGTTGATGCTGTTGCCGTTTCGTACTTATCCGTTGGCGTTCTTTCTATTTGGGCTGACGTGGGCCTGTTTTTCGGCACAGTCGGCGCTCAATGATCGGCTGCCTGCGCGGCTCGATGGCCAGACGCTGTGGCTGCAAGGCCAGGTTGTTGGCCTGCCGCAGCATATTGACGGTGTCGTGCGATTTAAGCTCGAAGACGCGCAGTCCCGGCGCGCGAAGCTGCCGGAGACGATCCGCGTCGCCTGGTACGACGGGCCTCAGGTGCGCAGCGGCGAGCGGTGGCGCCTGGCAGTGAAGCTTAAAGCCCCTGGCGGGTTGGTCAACGCCGACGCCTTCGATTATGAAGCCTGGCTGCTGGCCCAGCGTATTGGCGCGACCGGCACGGTGCTGGACGGACAATTGCTCGCAGCCATAGCGCCGTCCTGGCGCGACGCAATCCGCGAGCGTTTGCTGCAAGTGGATGCGCAAGGCCGTGAAGGCGGGCTCGCGGCGTTGGTGCTGGGCGACGATTCCGGCCTCAGTCCCGCCGATTGGCAAGTGCTGCAAGACACCGGCACCGTACATTTGCTGGTGATCTCCGGCACGCACATTGGCATGCTCAGCGGGTTGATTTACGCCCTGATCGCCGGGCTTGCGCGTCTGGGTGCCTGGCCGAGAGTTATTCCATGGCTGCCAGCCGCGTGCATCCTCGCGTTCGCCGGTGCGCTGGGGTACGGCTTTCTCGCCGGTTTCGAAGTCCCGGTGCGACGGGCTTGCGTGATGATTGGCATGGTGCTGCTGTGGCGCCTGCGCTTTCGGCAGTTGGGCGTCGCTTGGCCGATGCTGCTGTCGCTTAATCTGGTGCTACTTTTCGAACCCCTGGTCAGCCTGAAGCCAGGGTTCTGGTTGTCGTTCGCTGCGGTGGGCATTCTTATTCTGATTTTCAGCGGGCGTCTCGGCGCCTGGCGCTGGCTGCAAAGCTGGACCCGCGCCCAATGGCTGATCGCTGTCGGTTTGTTGCCGATCCTGCTGGCGCTTAACTTGCCCGTCAGCGTCAGTGGCCCCGCAGTCAACTTGATCGCGGTTCCCTGGATTAGCCTGGTCACACTGCCTTTGGCCCTACTGGGCACAGCGATGCTCGCGGTTCCCACGGTAGGCGAGGGGCTGTTGTGGCTTGCGGGCGGTTCGATGGAGTGGCTGTTCCGATTGCTGACATTGGCCGCCGGATGGATGCCGGCCTGGACCGGCCCGTCGGTTCCGCTATGGGCGTGGTGCATCAGCCTGACAGGGGCGGTGCTGTTGCTGTTGCCCACTGGCGCGCCGATGCGGCTGTTGGGTTGGCCGATGCTCTTGTTGTGTGTCTTCCCGCCGCTCAAAACTGTGCCGGAGGGGCGAGTTGAGGTGGTGCAGATGGACGTCGGGCAAGGGCTCGCGATTTTGCTGCGTACTCGGGACCACAGTTTGCTGTATGACGCCGGGCCGCGTTTCGGTGAATTCGATACCGGACAAAGGGTGGTGCTTCCGGCGATTCGCAGAACCGGCGTTCAGACGCTGGATGTGATGTTGCTCAGTCACGCCGACGCCGACCACGCCGGTGGCGCCCAGGCCATCGTTCAGGGGTTGCCCGTGCAGCGCTTGCTGGGGGGCGATGTAGGAAGACTGCCATCCGAGTTGCAAGCCGAGTCCTGTCGTAACGGCGAAACCTGGACCTGGAACGCCGTGAAGTTTGCCACCTGGCTCTGGGAAAGTGCCGCTGAGGGCAATCAGGCGTCCTGCGTGCTCAGCGTCGAGGCCAATGGGGAGCGCCTGCTGCTGACCGGGGATATCGACGTCAAGGCTGAACGCGCCTTGCTCGACGACGGTTTCGATGTGCGCGCCGATTGGCTGCAATCCCCGCATCATGGCAGTCGCAGCTCGTCGTCCAAGCCTTTCCTGCGGGAAGTGGCGCCGCGCGGCGTGTTGATTTCCCGTGGCCGCAACAACAGCTTCGGTCATCCGCACCCGCTGGTGATGTCGCGCTATGGATGGATGGGCATCGCCACCTACGATAGCGCCAAACTGGGGGCCATCACGCTGCAATTGGGCGCTTTTGCAGAACCCGAGGCCGAACGTAGGACGCAACGGTTCTGGCGTGAGTGAATCAGCTGGTTATTCATCGCGTGCTTCGGCCAGCCGACGACCCTATGTTAGAGTGGCGCCACTTTTTTTCAGGGGGTGATCGCTGTGTGGGAACTGGTCAAATCTGGTGGCTGGATGATGCTACCGATCATTCTGAGTTCCATCGCCGCCGTCGGGATCATCATCGAACGCCTGTGGACCTTACGCGCCAGTCGCATCACGCCGCCGCATTTGCTGGGCCAGGTGTGGCGCTGGATTAAGGACAAACAACTCAACAGCGAAAAACTCAAAGAGCTGCGCGCTGACTCTCCGCTAGGGGAAATCCTCGCAGCAGGCCTTGCCAACTCCCGTCACGGTCGCGAGATCATGAAAGAGTGCATCGAAGAGGCTGCCGCCCGCGTCATCCATGATCTGGAACGCTATCTCGCGACCCTCGGCACCATCGCAGCCATGGCGCCGCTTTTGGGATTGCTCGGCACCGTGCTGGGCATGATCGACATTTTCAGCTCCTTCACCAGTTCTGGTATGACCGGCAATGCCGGGATGCTTGCGGGCGGTATCGCCAAGGCACTGATCTGTACCGCGTCGGGCCTGACCGTCGCGATCCCGACAATCTTTTTCCATCGCTACCTGCAAAGCCGTGTCGACGAGCTGGTGGTTGGTATGGAGCAGGAAGCGATCAAACTGGTTGAAGTGGTGCAGGGCGACCGTGACGTTGATCTGGTCGAAGTCAATGTGCCAGACAAGCCTGCCGGCAAGGCCGAGGGCAAGAAGAAGTGAAATTCCGCCGCCGCAAACCTCGGGAGACTATCGACATCAATCTGGTGTCGCTGATCGACGTGGTGTTTATCTTGCTGCTGTTCTTCGTGGTCACCACCACCTTCACCCGCGAAACCCAGATGCGCGTTGAGCTGCCGCAGTCGGTGACTGGCGCTTCGGCCGACGATGTCGATAAAAAGCACGTCGATATCACCATCAATGCCGACGGCGTGTATTCGGTGAACGACACGCTGCTGCCCGACAGCCATCTGCAAACGCTGATCGACGCCCTGCAAAAGGAATCGGCGGGTGACACCAGCTTGCCGCTGTCCATCAGTGCGGACGGCAAAACGCCGCATCAGGCGGTGATCACTGCCATGGACGCTGCCGGAAAACTCGGTTTCGCCCATTTGCGCATGACCACTGTCGAGGCCGCATCGGCTAACTGATGGCCCTTACCGACCGACTGCTCGACGCCTGGTACACCGGCCATCCCGCCCTCGCATTGCTTCGTCCGCTGGAATGCCTTTATCGGCGCGTGGTCGATAAAAAGCGCGCGCGGTTCGTAGCAGGTGAGGGTGACATCTATAAAGCCCCCGTGCCGGTCATCGTGGTGGGTAATATCACCGTCGGCGGTACGGGTAAGACGCCGCTGATTCTGTGGCTGATCGAGCATTGCCGCAGCCGGGGTTTGAAGGTGGGTGTGGTCAGTCGCGGTTACGGCGCCACGCCGCCCAGCCTGCCGTGGCGCGTTCGCCCTGAGCAAACGGCCGACGAGGCGGGCGATGAGCCGCTGTTGATCGTGCAACGCACTGGCGTGCCGTTGATGATCGACCCCGACCGGGCTCAAGCCGTTCGTGCACTGTTGGCCGATGAGAAGCTCGACCTGGTCCTGTCCGACGATGGCCTGCAGCATTACCGCCTTGCGCGTGATCTTGAACTGGTCTTGATCGACGCTGCCCGCGGTCTGGGCAATCGACGCTGTCTGCCTGCTGGCCCTTTGCGCGAGCCGGTTGAGCGACTGCAAAGCGTTGACGCGCTGCTTTATAACGGCGCCCTTGATGATCGAGAAGATGGCTACGGCTTTCAACTTCAGCCCTCGGCGCTGGTCAATCTGCTGACCGGCGAGCGTCGACCCATAGATCATTTTCCGCCGGGGCAATCGCTGCATGCGGTGGCCGGTATCGGCAACCCGCAACGTTTCTTCAATACCCTCGAAGGACTACACTGGCGGCCTGTGCCACACCCGTTTGCCGATCATGCCGTTTACAACGCCGAGGCTCTTACTTTCGAGCCGTCTCTGCCTTTGGTCATGACCGAAAAGGACGCCGTCAAATGTCGTGCCTTTGCGGGTGCAGACTGGTGGTATCTGGCGGTAGAGGCCGAGCCTTCCACCGCCTTCATTCAGTGGTTCGATTCGCAGTTACACCGTCTTTTGCCATGACTCGCTCAGGATTACTTATGGACACCAAATTGCTCGACATCCTCGCTTGCCCGATCTGCAAGGGGCCGCTCAAGCTCAGCGCTGACAAAACCGAGCTGATCAGCAAAGGCGCAGGCCTTGCTTACCCGATTCGCGATGGCATCCCGGTGATGCTTGAAAGCGAAGCCCGCACCTTGTCTACCGACGAGCGTCTGGACAAATGACCGCAGCCTTCACCGTTGTCATTCCGGCGCGTTACGGCTCCAGCCGGTTTCCTGGCAAACCGCTAAAAACCATCGCTGGCAAGCCTATGATCCAGCATGTCTGGGAACAGGCGCGCAAAAGCAGCGCCGAGCGGGTGGTGGTTGCCACTGACGATGCGCGCATCTTCGAAGCCTGCCGTGCGTTCGGTGCCGACGTGCTGATGACCCGCGATGATCACAACTCGGGCACCGATCGCCTGGCTGAAGTGGCGGCGCAACTGGGGCTTGCCAACGATGCAATCGTCGTAAACGTGCAGGGTGATGAGCCGATGATCCCGCCCTCGGTGATCGATCAGGTGGCTGACAACCTCGCAGCGCATCCCGAAGCGCGGATGTCGACACTGGCCGAGCCTATCGATGACGTGGCGGCGCTGTTCAATCCTAACGTGGTCAAAGTCGCGTCCGATATCAACGGCCTGGCGCTGACGTTCAGCCGCGCACCTTTGCCTTGGGCACGCGATGCATTGGCCAAGGACCGGGATCAATTGCCCGAAGGCGTTCCGTTCCGTCGCCACATTGGTATTTACGCCTACCGCGCCGGGTTTCTGCATGACTTCGTCAGTTGGGGTCCATGCTGGCTGGAGAACACTGAAAACCTTGAGCAACTGCGAGCCCTGTGGCATGGCGTGCGTATCCACGTCGCCGATGCACTGGAAGCGCCGCCTGCCGGCGTCGATACCGCCGAAGATCTGGAACGCGTTCGGCGTTTGCTGGAGGTTTGATGCGGTTTCGTTTTAATGGGTTGGCGTGCCTGATGCGGGTCAACTCATGACCTTGCAGATTCAAACCGACGTTTCCCTCAAGCCGTTCAACACCTTCGGCGTTGATGTTAGGGCGCGCTTGTTTGCCCAGGCCCATAGCGATGACGACGCTCGTCAGGCGCTGGCGTACTCGCAACACCACAGCGTACCGCTGCTGATCTTTGGTGGCGGCAGCAATTTGCTGTTAACGGGCGATATCGATGCGCTGGTGTTGCGCATGGCAAGTCGGGGCATCCGGATTGTCCATGAGGACTGCAGCAATGCGGTGGTCGAGGCTGAAGCGGGGGAGCCGTGGCATCCCTTCGTGCAGGACATGCTCGCACGCGGGCTGGCGGGCCTGGAGAATCTCAGTCTGATTCCGGGGACAGTGGGTGCAGCGCCCATGCAAAACATCGGCGCGTACGGCGTCGAGATCAAAGACGTCTTCCACAGCCTCACGGCCATGGACAGGCAGTCAGGTGAATTGCGCGAGTTCTCTCTCGATGACTGCGCCTTCGGTTACCGTGACAGCGTGTTCAAACATGAGGTCGGACGCTGGTTGATTCTGCGTGTGCGGTTTCGCCTGAGCTACAGGGCCGATCTGCATCTGGACTATGGTCCAGTGCGTCAGCGTCTGGACGAACTGGGCATCAAGCAACCCACGCCGATGGACGTCAGCCGCGCCATTTGTGCCATTCGCAGTGAAAAGCTTCCGGACCCGGCCACTTTGGGCAACGCCGGTAGCTTTTTCAAAAATCCGCTGGTGTCAGCTGATTTGGCTTCGCAGCTAAAGCAGGCGCATCCGGGGCTGGTCAGTTATCCGCAGGCCGACGGTCGCGCGAAACTCGCTGCGGGTTGGCTTATCGAACAGTCTGGGTGGAAGGGTTTTCGTGACGGCGATGCGGGTGTGCACCGCTTGCAGTCTTTGGTATTGGTCAACTACGGTTCGGCAAGCGGAGCTGATTTGCTCAAGTTGGCCCGCCGGATTCAAGCCGACGTCGCTGAGCGGTTCGGCGTCGAGCTGGAAATGGAGCCAAACCTTTACTGAGCCGTCAGCTTCATTTCTTGGCGTGGTCCTGATGTTGCGGATGCTAAATTCAGGTCGATGGAGAGCTCAAGCATGCGTGAAACCCTGTGCGCCATCGTCCTCGCCGCCGGCCAAGGCAGTCGTTACCGACAAGTTGCCGGCCCTCATCGCAACAAATTACTGGCGCAATGTGCAGGGCGCGACGGCGCCGAGCGCTCAGTACTTGAGCATGTTCTGCTCAGCATTCGACCCCTTGTAGATAAATGCGTAGTCATCACCCGCCCCGAATATCCCGGCGTGGCTGAGCTGGGTTTGCAGCACGGCTGTGAGGTCGTGATCCTGGACTCGCCGGGCATGGGTGACAGCATTGCGGCTGCCGTCGCGGCTGAGCCCGACCATCGCGGTTGGCTGGTGGTACTGGGCGACATGCCCTTCATTCACCCCGATACCCTCAAGCAACTGATCGGATCGTTGGAAGACAATGCGATCAGCGTCCCTGTCCACGAAGGCAAATTTGGACATCCGGTAGGATTCGGCCGCGATTTTGGTGCGGCGTTGATGTTGTTGGCGGGCGAGAAGGGTGCCAAGCGGTTGTTTGAAGGGGCAAGGGTCAAGCAACTCAAGGTCGATGATCCGGGGGTGTTGTGGGATATCGATGTGCCCGCTGCACTTGCTTTCACGCGCAGCTAACTCAATTACCCAGACATAAAAAAACCCCACCTGCTCACACAGGTGGGGTTTTTTCATTCAGCGGGGATCAAGCGTGAGGCTTTGGCTCTTTGCTTTCTTCCTGCTCTGCAACGTGGTGATGCGCGGCTTCATCGGCCGGTTGCACGTTCTCGTCAACAGACGGAGCCGGTGCGGCTTCAGTTGGCTTTGCAGGCGCCGGTTCCTCAGCCTTTGGAGCCGGGGCGGCGGCAGCAGGGGCTGATTCGGCCTCTTTCTGCAGACGCTCGGCTTCAAGACGACGGCGACGCACTTCACGTGGATCGTTCGGCGCGCGACCGCTGCTGCTGACTGGCAACGCAGGTGCTGGCTCTGCCGCTACCTGTTCAACGGCTGCTGGTTCAGCAACGACGGGAGCTGGCGTGGCGACGATTTCCGGAGCGGCCAACGACGCTGGCGCTTCGAATACCGCAGGCTCGCTGACCGCCGGCTTAGCAGCTACGTGCTCAACGGCAGGCTCAACGACTGCGGGCTCGTAAGCCAGCTGCTGTTGAGTGTCGACCGCAGGCGCTTCAACCACTGGTGTTTCTATCGGCTTAGGCGCTTCGGCAACCACGGGTGCCTCAACGGCAGCCGGTGTTTCGAACAGCTCAGCCTGAGCCGCAGCTTTTACCTGACGTTCGAACGGAGCCAAAGTGGCGTCGAAAGGCGCGACCTCGACTTCCGGTGCCAGTGCAGGACGGGGGGTGGCCTGAGCAACCGGTGCTTCGATCGCCGGTACTTCTACCTTGGCGGTTTCGGCAACTGGCGATTCAGCAGGTGTTTCAACGGTCGCGGTGGCGAGCTCGGCCTGGCGATGAGCTTCGGCTTCGGCAGGCGCACTGATCACGCTGGTGGCGACGGCTGCGGTAACAGCCAGGGCTGGAGCAACATCCGAAGTTTCGGCTTCTTCGTTTTCCTCAGAACCTTCAGAACCTTCGATCACGTCACCATTGGCATCACGTTGACGTTCGCGACGGTTGCTGCGACGACGCTGACCACGGGAGCGACGACGAGGACGATCGCCTTCGGCGTGTTCCTGATTGTCATCCTGCTGCTCTTCGTTCAGCAATACTTCTTCTTCGGACTCGGCAGCCACAGGCTGTTCGGCACGAGATTGACGTTCTTCACGCGGTGCGCGCGGCTGGCGTTCTTCACGAGGTGCGCGTTCCGGACGCTCTTCGCGTGGCACGTTGACAGCAGCGACAGCGGCAGCAGCAGGTGCTGCATCCAGTGGTTCGCGCAGTTCACGGACCGGACGATCTTCGCGGGACTTGCGGTCTTCACGTGGAGCACGCGGTGCGCGTTCCTCACGTGGAGCGCGAGCCGGACGCTCTTCGCGCGGCGCGGTGGTTTCTTCGCGGGCTTCACGAGGTTCACGGGCCGGACGCTCTTCACGTGGCGCACGTTCTTCACGCGGCGCACGCTCTTCGCGTGGAGCGCGATCTTCACGGGCTTCACGCGGGGCGCGTTCTTCGCGGGGCTTGCGCTCTTCATCGCGGCGGCCGTTACGGCTGCGGCTCTGTTGACGGCCGTTGCGACGTTCTTCGTTACGGGCAGGACGCTCGGTGGCAGCAGGTTTTTCAACCACGGCCGGGGCGGCTGGCTCTTCCTTGGTGGCAAACAGGCTCACCAAAGACTTCACCAGACCTTTGAACAGGCTTGGCTCATGGGCGGCAGGCGCGGCAACCGGTGCTGGCGCTGCGACTTCGGTCGGGACCGGAGCGTTGGCGCGAGCCGGTGCAGTTTTGACAGCAGCTTCCTGACGAACCAGGGTGCGTGTCGCGGCGGCTGGAGGGGCGACTTCTTCGACTTCGGCGGCGGCCGCTGCGATTTCGTAGCTGGTTTGCAGCGTGTGTGCTTCCGGGCTGTCATCGCGCAGACGTTGCACTTCAAAGTGCGGCGTTTCGAGATGATCGTTCGGCAGAATCACGATGCGTGCGCGGGTGCGCAGTTCGATCTTGGTGATCGAGTTGCGTTTTTCGTTGAGCAGGAATGCTGCGACCGGGATCGGCACCTGAGCGCGTACTTCGGCAGTGCGGTCTTTCAGGGCTTCTTCTTCGATCAGACGCAGGATCGCCAGAGACAGCGACTCGACGTCACGGATGATCCCGGTGCCATTGCAGCGAGGGCAAACGATGCCGCTGCTTTCACCCAGGGAAGGGCGCAGACGCTGGCGAGACATTTCCAGCAGGCCAAAGCGGGAGATGCGACCCACTTGGACGCGGGCGCGGTCGGCTTCGAGGCTTTCGCGGACTTTCTCTTCGACCGCGCGCTGGTTCTTGGCTGGCGTCATGTCGATGAAGTCGATGACGATCAGGCCGCCGATGTCACGCAGACGCAGTTGACGGGCGATTTCTTCAGCCGCTTCAAGGTTGGTCTGCAGTGCGGTTTCTTCGATGTCGCTGCCTTTGGTGGCGCGCGCCGAGTTGATGTCGATGGACACCAGGGCTTCGGTAGGATCGATAACGATGGAACCGCCCGACGGCAGCTCGACGACGCGCTGGAAGGCGGTCTCGATCTGGCTTTCGATCTGGAAGCGGTTAAACAGCGGAACGCTGTCTTCGTAGAGTTTGATTTTGCTGGCGTACTGCGGCATGACCTGGCGGATGAAGGTCAGGGCTTCTTCCTGGGCTTCGACGCTGTCGATCAGTACTTCGCCGATGTCCTGGCGCAGATAATCGCGGATGGCGCGGATGATGACGTTGCTTTCCTGATAGATCAGGAACGGCGCGGAGCGGTCCAGCGAGGCTTCTTTAATGGCTGTCCAGAGTTGCAGCAGGTAATCGAGGTCCCACTGCATTTCTTCGCTGCTGCGGCCAAGGCCGGCAGTGCGCACGATCAGGCCCATGTCGGCCGGAGCGATCAAGCCGTTCAGTGCTTCACGCAGTTCGTTGCGCTCTTCACCTTCGATGCGACGGGAGATACCGCCGGCACGAGGGTTGTTCGGCATCAGCACCAGGTAGCGACCGGCCAGGCTGATGAAGGTGGTCAGGGCTGCGCCCTTGTTGCCACGTTCTTCTTTCTCGACCTGAACGATGACTTCCTGGCCTTCAGTCAGGACGTCCTTGATGTTGACGCGGCCTTCGGGGGCTTTCTTGAAGTATTCGCGGGAGATTTCTTTCAGCGGCAGGAAGCCGTGGCGCTCAGAGCCGAAATCGACAAAAGCAGCCTCCAGGCTCGGCTCGATACGAGTGATCCGGCCCTTGTAGATATTGGCCTTCTTCTGCTCGCGGGCCCCGGATTCGATGTCCAGGTCGTAGAGGCGCTGGCCGTCTACCAGCGCAACACGCAACTCTTCGGGTTGAGTTGCGTTAATCAGCATTCTTTTCATGTAGTACCGTCGGTTTCCGGGCTGCCGGAAACGGCGTTCGGCACACACGACTTCTCACGGTCGGTGTCAGGGCACGTCAAGAGTGGTTGGACACTCCAGTGTCTAGCGAGACAGGCCAAAGGGGCCAGGCTTGCGACGACGTTTCCTGCTTGCTGTGGTGACAAATGACACCCTGTCAGCAAAAGCTTTGTCAGGAGGAGGAATCAACCTATGGCTGCGGACGATATGAAGCGTCTTGGATAAAGCCTTGCTACGCAGTCCAACGGTTGTGCGTCTCCACCCCACACGTATCCCTGATAATTCGGGTGCTGCCGCGCGCTGAATCCGCAGCGGGTTTGCATTTACCGCGATCCTTCGATGGGAAGTTCGCGCGTCATGGCTCAAATAAGGCATGGTTTCCGAAGTATTCGCCCGGAGGTGCCTGCAAACGACTGCACTTTGTGAACTGGCCTTGAACATGGGCCTCGATGACGAGTGATTCACTCTGCGATCGGGCTTGTTTCAGGCCTCATGTCACCTGCGCTTGTTACGCTTGCAGACTTCCGTTGTCACCGAAAGCCTCGTAGGACGGCCTCGCGCCCTCGTGAATTGCGTTGGTCACGGCCGGTTGTCATACCGTTGATCCGATGTCCAGGCCGCTTTTGGCGGCGTTCGCGACTATAGCAGCAATCATTAAGTGCTTCAAATCCATAAAAAATTGCTATGATTTGCGCCATGACGACTACGACCCCTCCAACCCCCAGCGTCCAGCTGGTTGAGGTTGCGCCGGAACTTGCCGGACAACGCATCGATAACTTCCTGATCACGTACCTCAAGGGCGTTCCCAAGACCTTGATTTACCGCATATTGCGTAAAGGCGAAGTGCGAGTGAATAAAGGCCGGATCAAGCCCGAGTACAAGCTTCAGGCTGGCGACATTGTGCGCGTTCCACCCGTACGCGTGCCTGAGCGAGACGAACCTGTGCCAGTGGCTCAAGGCCTACTCCAGCGTCTGGAAGCCGCCATCGTCTATGAAGACAAAGCGCTGATCGTGCTCAACAAGCCTGCTGGCATCGCGGTTCACGGCGGCAGCGGGTTGAGCTTCGGCGTTATCGAAGCCTTTCGTCAGTTGCGTCCCGATGCCAAAGAGCTGGAGCTGGTTCACCGGCTCGATCGCGATACGTCCGGTCTGTTGATGATCGCCAAGAAACGCAGCATGTTGCGGCATTTACATGAGCAGTTGCGCGGTGACGGTGTCGACAAGCGCTACATGGCGCTGGTCCGCGGCAACTGGGCGACTGCCGTCAAACAGGTTCGCGCGCCATTGATGAAAAGCAATCTGCGCTCGGGTGAGCGGATGGTTGAGGTCAATGACGAAGGTAAAGAGGCGCTAACGCTGTTCAAGGTGCTGCGCCGGTTTGGCGACTTTGCAACCATGGTCGAGGCGCGGCCGATTACCGGTCGTACCCACCAGATTCGAGTCCATGCTTTGCATGCCGGCCACGAAATTGCCGGCGACACAAAGTACGGCGACGAAGGCTTCAGCAAAGAGATTCGGGATCTGGGCGGCAAGCGTTTGTTCCTCCACGCGTACGCGCTGACCGTTCCCATGCAGGACGGCACTGCGCTGAGGGTAGAGGCGCCTGTCGATGAGATGTGGGCCAAGACAGTGGAGCGATTGAGTGCAGCCTGACTATGAACTGCTGATTTTTGATTGGGACGGCACGCTTGCCGATTCGATTGGGCGCATCGTCGAGGCCATGCGCGAGGCTGCGGTCTTGTCGGATATGCCGGTACGCGATGATCTGGCTATAAAAGGCATCATCGGCCTTGGTCTGCCTGAGGCGATTCGCACGCTGTACCCGGATATTTCAGGCAGCGACCTGATTGATTTCCGTCAGCGCTACGCCGACTGTTACATGGCCATGGATGTCGAGCCGTCGAAGCTTTTTGACGACGTCCTCGATTCCCTGGAGCATTTCCGCACTCAGGGCTATCGGCTGGCTGTTGCCACAGGCAAGGCGCGCAGAGGCCTGGACCGAGTGCTGAAAGCTCACGGCTGGACTGACTATTTCGACATCACCCGTGCCGCTGATGAAACCGCCAGCAAGCCTGATCCGTTGATGTTGCACGAAATTCTCGAGCACTGCGGCGTCAAGCCCGAGAAGGCGTTGATGATCGGTGATTCCTCGTTCGATCTGCAAATGGCGCGCAACGCCGGTATGGACTCGGTCGCAGTGAGTTATGGCGCACAGGCACTGGACGCGTTGCTGGCCTATGAGCCACGGTTGGCCATCGATCATTTTTCTGAATTGCGTGCCTGGCTGGGCACGCGCAGTGCTGAATCTTCGTTGTTGGGGTGATTGATTTATGTCGGACGAATGGAAAGCAACGACGTCGCAGGACAAAGACGATGTGGTTGATAACAAAGCTGATGCAAGGAGCTGGAAACTGCTTGAAAAGACACTGCTGGCCGGTGTTCAGGAGCAGCGCCGCTCGCGCCGATGGGGCATCTTTTTCAAATCCCTGACTTTCCTTTATCTAGTGGCTGCGCTCTTTATATTTTCGCCGCTGATGGATTTCGAGAAGGGCGCTTCGCGCAAGACGAGTCACACGGCGTTGATCGACATTCAGGGCATGATTGCCGACAAGGAAGCTGCCAGCGCTGACAACATCGTGACCGCTTTGCGTGCTGCCTTCGACGATGAGAAGACCAAGGGTGTCATCCTGCGAATCAACAGCCCGGGCGGCAGTCCGGTGCAGTCCGGTTACATCTACGACGAGATTCGCCGCCTGCGCGCGCTGAAGCCTGATATCAAGGTGTATGCCGTGATCAGCGACCTGGGTGCGTCGGGTGCTTATTACATCGCCAGTGCCGCCGATCAGATCTACGCTGACAAGGCCAGTCTCGTGGGCTCCATTGGTGTGACGGCGGCCGGGTTCGGCTTCGTTGGCACCATGGAAAAGCTGGGTGTCGATCGTCGTACCTACACCTCGGGTGAGCACAAGGCTTTTCTTGACCCGTTCCAGCCACCCAAGCCTGACGAGACTGCGTTCTGGCAAGGCGTGCTCGACACCACGCATAAGCAGTTCATCGCTAGCGTAAAGGCCGGTCGCGGTGATCGCTTGAAAGATAAAGAGCATCCCGAGCTGTTTTCCGGGTTGGTGTGGACGGGTGAGCAAGCGGTAGCGCTGGGACTTGTTGACGGGTTGGGTAGCTCAAGCTCCGTGGCGCGCGACGTGATCGGCGAGAAAGACATCGTCGATTACACCGTTCAAGAGTCGCCGTTTGACCGTTTCTCTAAAAAACTCGGTGCGAGCATGGCTGAACAGATTGCGATGTGGGCAGGCTTTAACGGACCTAGCTTGCGCTGATCCCGGTTCCAGCTGCTGCAAACCCGGCCATTGGTCGGGTTTGTCGTTTTCGGGTCAGGGTAGAGTGACGCCTTCGCTGATCAGCATGTCTACCAGCCTTATCAGGGGCAGGCCGATGAGGCTGGTGGCGTCGGGGCCCTCAGTGGCGCGGAACAGGCTGACGCCCAGCCCTTCGGCTTTGAAGCTGCCGGCGCAGTCATAAGGTTGCTCGGCGTGCAGATAGCGGGCAATGCATGCCTGATCCAGATCGCGCATGTGCACCGTGAACCGCACGCAATCAACCTGGTAGCCCCCTGTGTCGCTGTTGAGCAGCGCCAGCCCTGTCAGGAAAGACACGCTTTTGCCGCTGCTGGCTGACAGTTGTTCCTGTGCTCGCTTGAAGGTGTGGGGCTTGCCGAGGATTTGGTCGTCGAGAACCGCCACTTGATCGGAGCCGATGATCAAATGCCCGGGGAAGCGGGTTGCCAGCGCCTGGGCTTTCTCTCGTGCAAGGCGCTTTACCAGTGCGACAGCGGGCTCATCGGGGTAGCGGGTTTCGTCAATGTCCGGTGACGCGCAGACGAACGGCAGGCGCAGACGGTCGAGCAATTCCCGGCGGTAGGGTGAGCTGGAGGCGAGGAGCAAAGGCAGCATGAGGTTCTCCGTAACATGAAAGTCGAGTGTAATCAGTGGCTCGCGCTACGAACAGACAGGAATTTCCTTTGACACTTACAAGGCTCGTCCCTAGAATGCTGCGCCTATGTTGAATGACCCGATTCCACCTCACGTTGACCCGCGCAAATTAGCTGACCGTGGCACTACTCTTCAGGGAGAAATGCTGCTGGCTGATTTGGAGAGACTCTGCGACCCGCTTGCTGACAATCTCGGTACAGTGCAGGCGAAATTCGTTTTTGAACGAGACGAGCGCCGGACTGTGGTTATCCACAGTGCCATCGACGTCGAAGTCAAAATGGTTTGCCAGCGTTGTCTTGAGCTGGTCACCCTGCCGATCCACAGTGAATGCAGTTACATCGTGGTGAAGGAGGGTGCAAACACCCAGTCGTTGCCGAAAGGCTATGACGTGCTGGAACTCGGCGAAGATCCATTGGATCTGCTGGCACTGATCGAGGAGGAGCTTCTGCTCGCCTTGCCCATTGTGCCGTTGCATGATCCGAAAGAATGCCAGCAGCCGGCGGGCCTCGATGAGCCCGAGCCGAGCGAGGACGAGGTAACGCGGTCCAACCCGTTCAGTGTATTGGCGCAGTTAAAGCGTGACCCAAACGTTTAGGAGTTAATCAATTATGGCTGTTCAGCAGAACAAAAAATCCCGCTCTGCCCGTGACATGCGTCGTTCGCACGACGCTCTTGAGGCAAGCACCCTGTCTGTGGAAAAGACCACTGGTGAAATTCACCTGCGTCACCACGTATCGCCAGAAGGCGTATACCGTGGTCGTAAAGTGATCGACAAGGGCGCTGACGAGTAATTTCTTGTCCGCTCCGGTCATCGCGATCGACGCAATGGGCGGGGACTTCGGTCCCCGCAGCATTGTTCAGGCAAGCATCGCCTGTCTGCTCGCTACACCCTCGCTTCATCTGACCCTCGTCGGTCAAGCACCCTTACTTGAAGAACTTATCGCCCGCCATTCCGGTGTGGATCGATCGCGCCTGCTTGTTACCCATGCGCATGAAGTCATCACCATGGATGATCGTCCTGCTATGGCTTTACGTGGCAAGCGTGATTCGTCGATGCGCATTGCATTGCAGTTGGTGGCCAGCGGCCAGGCGCAGGCGTGCGTGAGTGCCGGAAACACAGGGGCGCTGATGGCGCTGTCACGTCTGGTACTCAAGACCCTGCCAGGCATTGATCGTCCTGCCATGGTCGCCGCCATTCCTACCCAGCGTGGTTACTGCCAATTGCTGGACTTGGGCGCCAATGTCGATTGCAGCGCGCAAAATCTCTACCAGTTTGCGGTCATGGGTTCAGTGGCCGCCGAGGCGCTTGGGGTGGTTAATCCAAAAGTGGCACTGCTCAACGTCGGCACTGAAGACATCAAGGGCAATCAGCAGGTCAAGCTTGCTGCTGGTTTGCTGCAGGCCGCGACAGGGCTTAATTACATCGGCTTTGTCGAAGGTGATGGTCTTTATCGAGGCGAAGCTGACGTGGTGGTTTGCGACGGTTTCGTCGGCAATATCCTGCTCAAATCCAGCGAAGGCCTGGCGACCATGATTGGCGAACGCATTGAAACCCTGTTCAGGCGAAATGTGTTAGCCAAAGTCATCGGGGCGCTGGCCATGCCGTTGCTCAATCGGCTCAAGGAAGATCTGGCGCCTGCGCGGCACAACGGAGCGAGCTTTCTCGGTTTGCAGGGGATCGTGATCAAGAGTCACGGCTCGGCAGGCGTGCAAGGCTTTCAGAGTGCGATATCCCGCGCCCTTATCGAGATTCAGGAAAACCTGCCGGAGCGGCTTCGTGGGCGCCTGGAGACGTTGCTCTAGATGGATCGAGCGCTGCGTTTATCGTGGCCTGCGCTAAAATGTGACGCCAGTGACTGGCTGGTCATCCAAATGACCAACTGTTTCGCATAGAATTTCTCGCGCACGGCCAAGGCCGGGCGTTTCTGTCTACGACAATAACCAGGGGCTTGTTTAATGTCTGCATCCCTCGCATTCGTCTTTCCGGGTCAAGGCTCTCAGTCCCTCGGCATGCTTGCCGAACTTGGGGCTCAGTATCCATTGGTCCTGGAGGCGTTCAAAGAAGCCTCCGATGCTTTGGGCTACGACCTCTGGGCGCTGACCCAGGAAGGTCCCGAAGCGCTCCTCAACCAAACCGACAGGACTCAACCGGCGATCCTCACCGCGTCCATCGCGCTATGGCGTGTCTGGCTTGCTGAAGGCGGTGCGCGGCCCGCTTTTGTCGCTGGGCACAGCCTGGGTGAATACAGTGCGTTGGTAGCCGCCGGCAGCTTGTCTTTAGCGGATGCGGTGAAGTTGGTCGAGCGTCGCGGGCAGTTGATGCAAGAAGCTGTGCCTGCGGGGCAGGGCGGCATGGCGGCGATCCTCGGCCTCGATGACGCTGATGTCATTGCCGCTTGCGATGAAGCCGCGCAGGGCGAAGTCGTCAGTGCGGTCAACTTCAATTCGCCTGGACAGGTAGTGATTGCCGGGGCAAAAGCGGCAGTCGAGCGCGCTATCGAGCTGTGCAAGGCCAAAGGCGCCAAGCGGGCCTTGCCGTTGCCAGTCAGCGTGCCTTCGCATTGCGAGCTGATGCGCCCTGCGGCGGAGCGTTTTGCCGAATCGGTCGCTGCCATCGATTGGCAGGCGCCGCAGATTCCCCTGGTGCAAAACGTCAGCGCCAGTGTGGTATCGGATCTGGACACGCTCAAGACCGATTTGCTGCAACAACTCTACAAGCCTGTGCGCTGGGTCGAGTCTATCCAGACATTGGCCGCCAGCGGCGCCGTGCAACTGGTCGAATGCGGGCCAGGCAAAGTGCTGGCTGGCCTGAACAAGCGTTGCGCAGACGGCGTGACAACCTACAACCTCAATACCCCAGACGCTTTCGCCGCCACTCGCGCGGCGTTGGCTTGATAAGGAGACGCTTGCATGAGCCTGCAAGGTAAAGTTGCGCTGGTTACCGGCGCTAGCCGCGGAATCGGCCAAGCCATTGCGCTTGAATTGGGCCGCAATGGTGCGACCGTTGTTGGTACCGCCACGTCCGAAGCGGGTGCCGAGCGCATCACCGCCAGCTTCAAGGAGCACGGGATCGAGGGCTTCGGCCTGGCACTGGATGTCTGCAGCAACGAGTCCGTCAGCGCAACTCTGGCGTTGATTCAAGAGCGCGTCGGTGCGCCATTGATCCTGGTCAATAATGCCGGTATCACCCGCGATAACCTGATGATGCGCATGAAAGATGACGAATGGCATGATGTCATCGACACTAACCTGAACAGCCTGTATCGCCTGTCCAAGGGGGTTTTGCGCGGCATGACGAAGGCACGCTGGGGTCGAATTATCAGCATTGGTTCGGTTGTGGGTGCCATGGGCAACGCAGGCCAAGTAAACTATGCCGCCGCGAAAGCGGGGCTCGAAGGTTTCAGTCGCGCCCTGGCGCGTGAAGTGGGTTCGCGGTCAGTGACCGTCAACTCGGTAACTCCAGGGTTTATCGATACCGATATGACCCGCGAGTTGCCTGAGGCACAACGTGATTCCCTGACGACTCAGATTCCTCTGGGTCGACTGGGGCAGGCAGAAGAGATCGCGCACGTGGTCGCTTTTCTTGCTTCGGAAGGTGCAGGCTACGTTACCGGGGCTACAATCCCCGTGAACGGCGGCATGTACATGTGATGGGCCGCTTCAAAAAAATGTAATACGGGCTGTCTAAAATCCGTTATAAAGCTGAAATCTTTTAACGGGCAGAAGGTGATGGGCGTAACGGGAATTGCGTTTAGCTTGAAATACGCAAAACCTCTTCTATACACTTACCCATCAGCCAGCTGCCTGAATTTGTCCACTAGGAGTTAAAACACGGTATGAGCACCATCGAAGAGCGCGTCAAGAAAATCGTTGCTGAACAACTTGGCGTCAAGGCAGAGGAAGTTACCAACAGTGCTTCCTTCGTTGAAGACCTGGGTGCCGACTCCCTTGACACCGTTGAGCTGGTGATGGCTCTGGAAGAGGAATTCGAGACTGAAATCCCTGACGAAGAAGCCGAGAAGATCACCACTGTTCAAGCTGCTATCGATTACGTTACTGCCCACCAGGCATAACAGTTTGTAATCGTCGCTTGCTGTCGTGGAAAAACCGCACTGCCCCCCGGCGTGCGGTTTTTTCTTTAAGAAACGCTGCAGCGTGTCGTCATTAGAAAAAAAGGAGAGTCCTGTGTCGCGTAGACGCGTCGTGGTCACCGGTATGGGTATGCTGACGCCATTGGGCACCGATGTGCCGAGTACCTGGCAAGGCATTCTGGCTGGCCACAGTGGCATTGGCCTTATCGAACACACGGACCTTTCGGCTTACAGCACTCGCTTCGGTGGATCTGTCAAAGGCTTCGATGTCGAGCAATACCTGTCGCTCAAGGAAGCTCGCAAGCTCGACCTGTTTATTCAGTACGGGTTAGCGGCGGGATTTCAGGCAGTTCGCAACGCCGGACTTGAAGTCAACGATGCCAATCGTGATCGTATTGGCGTGGCGATGGGTTCAGGCATCGGTGGCTTGACCAACATCGAAGACACCAGTCGCATCCTGCATTCGTCAGGCCCTCGGCGGATTTCGCCATTCTTCGTGCCTGGCTCGATCATCAACATGATTTCCGGATTTCTGTCCATTCACCTGGGTGCACAGGGACCTAACTACGCCATCGCCACGGCGTGTACCACCGGTACGCACTGCATCGGCATGGCTGCGCGCAATATCGCCTACGACGAAGCCGACGTGATGATCGCAGGCGGCGCCGAAATGGCGGCCTGTGGTCTGGGCATGGGCGGCTTCGGTGCATCCCGCGCACTCTCGACCCGTAATGATGACCCCGCGCGTGCCAGCCGTCCTTGGGACAAAGGCCGCGATGGTTTCGTGCTGGCCGACGGTGCCGGTGCGCTGGTGCTCGAAGAGCTGGAACACGCTAAGGCACGAGGCGCGACCATTTACGCCGAACTCATCGGCTTTGGTATGAGTGGCGACGCCTTCCACATGACCTCGCCACCAGATGATGGCGCGGGCGCTGCTCGCTGCATTACCAATGCGCTGCGAGATGCCAAGGTCAATGTCGACCAGGTGCAATACATCAACGCCCACGGCACCTCGACCCCGGCCGGCGATCTGGCCGAAGCCAATGCCATCAAGTCGGTATTCGGCGAGCACGCTAAACAATTGGCGGTCAGCTCGACCAAATCCATGACCGGACATTTGCTGGGCGCAGCAGGCGCGGTGGAAGCGATCTTCAGCATTCTGGCGATCAACGGTCAGGTCGCGCCGCCGACCATTAACCTCGATGAGCCTGATGAAGGCTGCGATCTGGACTTCGTGCCCCATGAGGCGCGCAACATGCCGATCGACGTGGTGATATCCAACTCGTTCGGCTTTGGTGGTACCAACGGCTCTCTGGTGTTCCGCCGGTTCGCCGAATGACCTTGTGCTGGATCGATGGCGTCCCGGCCGACACGCTGTCCGTCAAGGATCGCGGGTTGGCCTACGGGGACGGCCTGTTCGAGACCATTCTGGTGAAGTCCGGCCAGCCGGTGCTGTTGGAGCGTCACCTGGGGCGTCTCGAGTCTGGCGGTTCACGCCTCGCGCTGGCGCTGAACCTGCCGTTGATCCAGCGCGAATGCCTCGCCTTCGCTACGCAGATGGGCGAAGGCGTTATGAAGCTGATCGTCACTCGCGCCGATGGTCAACGCGGTTACGCTCCAGTACCTGGCGCGCAACCTCGGCGCATCCTTCAGTCCAGCCCGCCGCCCGCCTATCCCGAAGGCCACGCTGAACTCGGGATTCGATTATTTCCCTGTCAGACCCGGCTTGCCGAGCAGCCCTTGTTGGCCGGCCTCAAGCACCTCAACCGCCTTGAACAGGTGATTGCCCGAAGCGAATGGCAGGACACTGAGCATGCCGAAGGGCTGATGCGCGACACATCCGGTCGCATAATCGAGGCGGTGTACAGCAACCTGTTTTTGATCGAGGGTACCGTGTTGCGCACAGCTGATCTTGGTCGCTGCGGGGTGGCCGGAGTCATGCGCGCGGAGTTGCTGGGACAAGCGAGTGCTGCGGGCATTGACGTGGAAGTGACTGATCTGCAGATGAGCGATCTTGCGCAGGCCAACGAGGTGTTCGTCTGCAACAGTGTTTATGGTGTTTGGCCAGTGTGCGCTTTCGAGCGGCAGAACTGGCCGGTTGGTCCGCTCACCCGTAAACTGCAAAATCTTGCCCGCAGGCTTCTGGATATCTGATTCGTGATCCGAAAATTATTGGTCTTGCTGGAGACGGGTGTTGTTCTGGCGGGTTTGTTATTAGGGCTGGCGTATTGGCAGCAAAACACCGCGTTGCATCAACCGCTTAATCTGACCCAGGAACAACTGCTGGACGTCCCTTCGGGCTCCTCGCCAACGGGCGTGCTCAATCGTCTGCAAACAGAAGGCGTGATCAAGGATGCCTTCTGGCTGCGTCTCTACTGGCGTTTCAATCTCGCGGAACAATCACTGCACAGCGGCGAGTACCGCATGGCGCCGGGGATGGACGCCAAGTCCCTGCTGACACTGTGGCAGAAGGGCGATGTCGTGCAGTACAGCTTGACGCTGGTCGAAGGCTGGAATTTCCGTCAAGTGCGCGCCGCACTCGGTAAGCAGGCGAAGCTTGAGCAGACTCTGGCCAATCTCAGCGACAGCGAGTTGATGGCCAAGCTAGGCCACCCGGACGTATTTCCAGAGGGCCGTTTCTTTCCCGATACCTACCGCTACGTGCGCGGCATGACCGATGTCGAGTTGTTGAAGCAGGCGTACAACCGCCTTGATGAAGTGCTCAAAGAGGAGTGGGAAAAGCGCGCGTCAGAGGCTCCATACAGTAATCCTTACCAAGCGTTGATCATGGCGTCACTGGTCGAGAAAGAAACCGGCGTGCCACAGGAGCGAGGGCAGATTGCCGGCGTGTTCGTACGGCGGCTGCAACAAGGCATGCTGCTGCAAACCGATCCGACCGTAATCTACGGCTTGGGTGAGCGCTACACCGGCAAACTGACGCGAGCCTTCCTCAAGGAAGCAACGCCTTACAACACCTACGTGATTTCCGGATTGCCGCCGACGCCGATTTCAATGGTCGGCCGCGAGGCGATTCACGCTGCCATGAATCCGGTGGCGGGCAGCAGTCTGTATTTTGTTGCCCGTGGCGACGGCAGTCATGTGTTCTCCAATGATCTGGATGCGCATAATGCAGCGGTCAAGGAGTACCAGCTCAAGCGTCGTGCCGACTACCGATCCAGCCCGGCCCCAATTGCTGTTCCGGCTCCGGTCGCTGACCCTGCGTTGCCAGCTGTGCCGGTTGTCCCTGCGCAGACCGACACGTCCGATAACGACAGCAGCAAGCCGGTATCTTCCACACCCGATCAGCCTGCCGATAAGTCGGTGGCGCCGGACCAAAGCCCTGACAAACGCGAAGAAAGCGGAAAATCACCGCAATGAATCTGATTAAGGACCGCCCGTGACTGGCTTGTTTATTACCTTGGAAGGTCCCGAAGGCGCGGGCAAGAGCACCAACCGCGAATACCTCGCCGCGTGCCTGCGCAGCCACGGTATCGACGTTGTGCTGACACGCGAGCCCGGCGGCACGCCTTTGGCCGAAAGCATCCGCGAATTACTGTTGGCGCCCAGCGACGAAGCCATGGACGCTGACACCGAGCTGCTGCTGGTATTTGCGGCGCGGGCCCAGCATCTGGCTCAGGTCATTCGCCCGGCATTGGCCCGTGGCGCAGTGGTTTTGTGCGACCGATTTACCGACGCAACCTACGCGTATCAGGGCGGCGGCCGTGGTTTGTCCATCGAGCGGATCGCCACCCTGGAGAATTTTGTTCAGGGCGCCTTGCGTCCAGACCTGACGCTGGTCTTCGACTTGCCGGTCGAGATTGGGCTGGCCCGCGCCACCGCCCGCGGTCGGCTGGATCGCTTCGAACGGGAGGGGCGAGCGTTCTTCGACGCCGTGCGCAGTACTTATCTGAATCGCGCCGCAGCCGCTCCCGAGCGCTACCGTTTGGTGGACGCTGCATTGTCGTTGCCTCAAGTTCAGGCGTCGCTTGATGTCTTGGTGCCTGAATTACTGAAGTTGCTCGCGGAAGCCCGACATGCCTGAGGCCTATCCTTGGCAGGAAAGCTTGTGGCAGCAAATGGCCGGGCGCGAACAGCATGCCCACGCCTATCTGCTGCACGGTCCGATCGGCATCGGCAAGCGCGCGCTGGCCGAACGTTTGATGTACCGCTTGCTGTGTCAGCGCCCGATCGGGCTCGACGCTTGCGGTGAGTGCAAATCTTGCCTGTTGCTGGCCGCCGGAAGTCATCCTGACAATTACGTGCTGGAGCCTGAAGAGGCCGACAAGGCGATCAAGGTCGATCAGGTGCGCGATCTGGTCAGTTTCGTGGTTCAAACCGCGCAGATGGGCGGTCGCAAGGTGGTGCTGATCGAGCCCGTCGAGTCGATGAACATCAACGCCGCCAACGCCTTGCTCAAAAGTCTGGAAGAGCCGTCTGGCAATACCGTACTGTTGCTGGTCACTCATCAGCCGAGCCGTCTGCTGCCAACCGTGAAAAGCCGTTGTGTGCAACAAGCCTGTCCGCTGCCCAGCGAGGCCATGAGCCTGGCTTGGCTGGCCGATGCGCTGCCGGGCTCCAGCGAGGACGAGCGCGTCGAATTACTGAGCCTGGCCGCCGGTTCACCTTTGGCTGCGGTGAGGCTTCAGGGGCAGGGGATCCGCGAGCAGCGCGCGCTGGTGGTCGACGGCGTGAAGAAGCTGCTCAAACAGCAGGCCTCGCCGACGCAACTGGCCGAAGGCTGGAAAGACATTCCCTTGTTATTGCTGTTCGACTGGTTCTGCGACTGGACACAGCTGATCCTGCGCTATCAGTTGACTCAGGACGAAGCTGGCTTGGGACTGGCCGATATGCGCAAGGTGGTTCAGTACCTGGCGCAGAAGTCCGCCCAGGGAAAAGTGCTGTCGATGCAGGACTGGGTGCTCGCCCAGCGACAGAAAGTCGTGTCCAAGGCGAACTTGAACCGAGTGTTGTTGCTCGAAGCCTTATTGGTGCAGTGGGCAGAGCTGACCGGTCGAGGGTAGACTGGCTGGCGTTGCGCAAGAAAACACAGATTATCCCCCGGGGAGTCACGATGAGTTTGCCACTGAGTCCAGGTCCACGTAACGGCATTCTGTCCCTGACCATCAAGGACAAGTCGGTTCTCTACGCCGCCTATATGCCGTTCATCAAGAATGGCGGTTTGTTCATCCCGACCAGTAAAAGCTACAAGCTGGGCGATGAGGTGTTCATGTTGCTGAACCTGATGGACGAGCCCGAGAAAATCCCGGTCGCCGGCAAAGTCACCTGGATCACTCCAAAAGGGGCTCAGGGCAACCGCGCCGCAGGCGTTGGCGTGCAGTTCAACGACGGTGACAACACCGCGCGCAACATGATTGAAAATTACCTGGCCGGCGCCCTCAAGTCCGACCGTCCTACCCACACGATGTAAGTTGCTCCGTCCCCATGCTCGTAGATTCCCATTGCCACCTCGATCGTCTTGACCTCACCGAACACGCAGGCTCCCTTGACGCTGCTCTTGATGCCGCGCGGGGCAGGGGGGTCGGGCATTTCCTGTGCATCGGCGTCAGTGCCGAAAACGCCGGTGCGGTGAAGGCGCTGGCCGAGCGCTACGATGATGTGGATTGTTCGGTGGGCATCCATCCGTTGGACCTCAAGCCCGGTGAAGCGCCTGCGCTGGCCTGGTTGCTTGATGAACTGGATCATCCGCGCGTAGTGGCGATAGGCGAAACCGGCCTGGATTACCACTACGAACCCGAAGCCGCCGAGTTGCAGCAGGCGTCGTTTCGGCTGCACCTGCAAGCTGCCAACATCACCGGGAAACCGGTGATCGTACATACCCGAGGGGCCCGTGCCGACACCCTGACTCTGTTGCGCGAAGCGGCATTGCCCCAGGGCGGCGTGTTGCACTGCTTCACCGAAGACTGGGAGATGGCCAAGGCCGCGCTGGATTTAGGCTTCTATATTTCGCTGTCTGGGATCGTCACCTTCCGCAACGCCGAAGCACTGCGCGATGTAGCCAGCAAGGTCCCGGCTGATCGGCTGCTGGTCGAAACCGATTCGCCGTATCTCGCGCCCATTCCCTATCGCGGCAAGCCCAACCTGCCGCAGTACGTGCGCGAAGTCGCTGAGTTCCTGGCTATGTTGCGAGGCGAAACTTACGAGCGCTTCTCGGAGCAAACCACCGAGAACTTTCGACGTCTGTTTCCGCTGGCACACGTCACTGCCTGAGGCCTCAAATCGCAGGCAAAAAAAACCCGGGTTCTGGGGGGTGAATCCGGGTTAAGACCATTAGGAGTAAAACAAAGACACGCTGTCCGTTGGTGTCTTTACTGGCGCGCCATTTGGGGGAGATGCCGCGTCAGCGACTTTAAGTATTGGTCAGATTCAGCCATCGTCCAGCGCCGTTTGTACATTTTTTAAACAGTTTTGGAATACCTGAAGCTGTGCTCATAGCCCAATGCGCAGCGGTAGCAGCGATTCCCTGTGTAACATCCTCGAACTTCTACAAAAGGCTGAGCAAATGTGCCGAATATGCCAATCTCTGGTCTTCCGCGCATTGGTGCTACAGATGAAGGGTATGCCTGACTGGCTTCGGCACCTTTGAGAGCGGGCGTATTCGCGAAGTAACGTGAACATGGTCGGATGATCCGTGCAATTTGGCACAACATAGGCATAATGTGCGGCTTCGATTTTGAACCCGCAGCCTCTTCCTATGCAGAAAGAACCTCGTAAAGTTCGTGAATTTCGGCGCCGTGAGCAGGAAATTCTCGACACCGCGCTCAAGCTGTTTCTTGAACAGGGCGAAGACAGTGTCACTGTCGAGATGATCGCTGATGCAGTTGGTATCGGCAAAGGGACTATCTACAAGCATTTCAAATCCAAGGCAGAGATCTATCTGCGTCTGATGCTCGACTACGAGCGTGATTTGAACGAGCTGCTGCATTCCGCCGACGTCGACAAAGACAAGGAGGCGTTGTCCCGCGCCTACTTCGAGTTCCGTATGCGCGATCCGCAGCGCTACCGGTTGTTCGATCGTCTGGAAGAAAAAGTAGTTAAGGGCAATCAAGTTCCTGAGATGGTCGAGGAGCTACACAAGATCCGCGCCTCCAACTTCGAGCACCTCACGCTGCTGATCAAGGGACGTATCTGCGAAGGCAAGCTTGAGGATGTGCCGCCGTATTTCCACTACTGCGCCGCCTGGGCTTTGGTGCATGGCGCCGTTGCGCTGTATCACTCTCCTTTCTGGAGCAATGTGCTCGAAGATCAGGAAGGGTTTTTCCAGTTCCTGATGGATATCGGTGTGCGCATGGGCAACAAGCGTAAGCGTGATATCGAGCCTGCTCACGACCCTAAGCCGCAAATCTCCGACACCTGACTGAAGTGGCGCAAAAGCTGCATTAGACGACCATTCGCCGGTTTTCCGTCGCCGGCCTTTGGAGAGATTAATGCGTAGCCTGCTGTTAGTAATGGCGCTGTTGGCTTTGAGTGGGTGCATGCACGTCAGTGATTTGGCGCAAGGCGCCCGCGACGAATTGAGCGATGCGGGGCTTCTGGACCACAGTTCCACCCGCCGTATCAGTAATTGGCGGCTGCAGCCCGACTCTTTCATCTATATCGCCCAAGGCGCTTTCGTACCGCCAGGCGGCGCTTATCCCCGACCCAACGTAGTCGCTGAAGAAGCCTTCAAGGGCTTCGTCGAGTACTTTCCGATGGTCCGCAGAGCCAAGGCGCCTGAAGGTCTCGATGAAGCAATGAACGAAGCCCGCAGCGCCGGCGCTCACTATTTGCTGTACACCCGATTTGCGAAAGCTGACGACCGCATTGGCAACTTCGATGAATGGTCCGACCAGGAATCGCTGGATCGACTGGGCATCGACAGCGGTGTCATTCAGTTGATGCTGATCGAAACCAACACCCGCTACTTGATCGATTCGGCGCGCATTCGCAGTCGCGGCGGATTGCTCACGCTGTACGACACCAAGCCCGAAGATTTGCTTGGTCCGCCGATGGAAGACTACGCTCGTAGCCTGATCGGTGTAGAGCGTCGCTAAGGAGCAACTATGAGTGGCCCGGGCAAAGCCAATGATTTATTGGCGCAGATCCCCAGTTCTGGCAAAGGCTTACCGCCGGTGCATTTGTGGAATCCGGATTTTTGTGGCGATATCGACATGCGTATTGCCCGTGACGGAACTTGGTACTACCTGGGTACGCCGATTGGCCGCAAACCCATGGTGCGGCTGTTTTCGACCATCATCCGCCGCGACGGCGACACGTACTTTTTGATCACCCCGGTGGAGAAAGTCGGCATCACGGTCGATGACGCGCCCTTTGTGGCGGTGTTACTGGAAGTGCAGGGCGAGGGTGAATCGCAACTGCTGCGCTTCACCACCAATGTCGATGACGTCGTTGAAGCCGGCGCCGAGCACGCGCTACGCGTGAGCATCGACCCTGATACGCAAGAGCCCTCGCCTTATCTTCATGTGCGCGCCAATCTGGAAGCGCTGGTGCATCGCAACGTCTTCTATCAATTAGTGGAGCTGGCGGTCACGCGCGACATCGATGGCCAGCGCTGGCTCGGCGTCTGGAGTGGCGGCGAGTTTTTCAAAATCGGTCTGGAACCCTGAGGTGCGATCCTGAGGCAATCCAGACCAAGCCCCGCGATGTGCAAGCTCGTTGCGTCGACAGTTAAATTGCCTGGCGGGTACTCGGCGGTTAAAGTGCCGCTCCCCGATTTTCCTGAGGTTTTTGCATGAGTCAGTCCTTTGATATCGCCGTTGTCGGCGCCACCGGTACTGTCGGCGAAACCATCGTCCAGATTCTAGAAGAACTCGAGTTCCCGGTAGGAGCGCTGAATTTGCTCGCCAGCGCTGAATCTGCGGGCCACTCAGTGCCATTTCGCGGCAAGAACGTCCGCGTGCGTGAGGTCGACGAGTTCGATTTCGGCAAAGTACAACTGGTGTTTTTCGCTGCAGGTCCCGCCATCACCCGCAGCTACTCGGCCCGTGCTACGGCTGCTGGCTGCTCGGTGATCGATTTGTCAGCGGGCCTGTCGGTCGAGCAGGCGCCCAATATCATTCCCGAAATCAACGCCGCGTTGCTGGCAAGCCTGGCCAAGCCATACCAAGTCGCTTGCCCAAGCCCTAGCGCTGCGGCCCTTGCACTGGTCATCGCGCCGTTGCGGGCTTTGCTGGATGTGCAGCGAGTGAGCGTGACGGCGTGTCTGGCCGTGTCGAGTCAGGGGCGTGAAGGTGTGACCGAACTGGCGCGACAAACTACTGAGCTGCTGAACATCCGCCCGTTGGAGCCAAAGGTTTTTGACCGGCAGATGGCGTTCAATGTGCTTGCTCAAGTCGGCACGCCGGACGCAGATGGCCATGCTGCGCTGGAAAAACGTTTGGTCGCCGAGTTGCGCGAGTTGCTTGCGCTGCCTTTACTCAAGGTTTCGGCGACGTGCATTCAGGTGCCGGTGTTTTTCGGCGATAGCTTCAGCGTGTCATTGCAAACCGCAGGCCCGGTGGACGTTGCTGCGGTCAGCGCGCTACTCGACGCCGCAGACGGTATTGAGTTGGTCGATGCCGGAGATTACCCGACGGCGGTTGGGGATGCCGTGGGTCAGGACGCGGTCTATGTAGGACGTTTACGCCAAGGGATCGATGATGCGTCTGAACTTAATTTCTGGGTCACGTCTGATAACGTGCGCAAGGGCGCGGCGCTGAACGCTGTGCAGGTCGCGCAATTGTTGATAAAAGACGTTGTGTAAAAGATACTTGCCGACAATTCGAAGAATCATTCTAGCTGCGGCGTGATGACACGCCCTACGCCCTAGCAGGCTTTATCTTCTCGGTTGCCGGGGAATTTTTAAACAAGGGATGGGCTATGGTTCAGGTTCGTAAACTGGTATTAGCAATCGCTACGGCTTCGGCGCTGTCATCTGGCATGGCAAACGCGCTCGGGCTCGGTGGTCTGACCGTCAAGTCGACGCTCAATCAACCGCTGCTTGCCGAGATCGAGCTGACACAAGTGCAGGACCTGAACGCTGCGCAGGTAGTGCCCAGCCTCGCGACCTCAGCGGAATTCGCCCAGGCCGGCGTAGGACGCACAGCCATTCTCGATGACTTGACGTTCACCCCGGTGATCAACGCCAGCGGCAAAAGCGTGCTGCGCATCACCTCGACCAAACCGGTTCGTGACCCCTACGTAAAATTCCTCGTGCAGGTGCTATGGCCCAATGGCCGGGCGCTACGTGAATACAGCCTGTTGCTTGATCCGCCCAAATTCTCTCCGGAAGCCGCTGCGGCGGCTGCGCAACTTCCATCGACCGCGCCAGCAGCAGCCCCCGCGCAAGCACAGCCTGTTGCTCCGGCCCCAGCCCCTGCGCCGCCTGAGGCTGAACCTGCTGCCCCGACTGAACCGAAGCTGGTTCAATACACGACGCTGAACAACGACACGTTGTGGGAAATTGCCGAACGGGTACGCAACGGTGGCACCGTCCAACAGACCATGCTGGCGATCCAGGCGCTGAACCCGGATGCGTTCATCGCTGGCAACATCAACCGCCTCAAAAAGGGTCAGGTGCTGCGCTTGCCTAGCCCGGCAGAGTCAACCGCCATGCCGCAGCCCCGGGCGATTGCTGAGGTAGCCGAGCAGAATCAGGCATGGCGCCAAGGGCGTCGTCTGCCAAGCGGCACCCGTCAGGTCGACGCGACTCGCCGTGACCGCCCAAGCGCTGCGCCCACGCAGATCGACGCCGCCGATAACCTCAGCCTGGTTTCGGCCGATAACAAGGCCGGCGCCAAGGGCAAGGCCGGTGACACTGCAGCGCTGGCCAGCAAGCTGGCCACGACCCAGGAAAGCCTGGACACCACGCGCCGTGACAACGATGAACTGAAAAGCCGGATGGGCGACCTGCAAAGTCAGGTCGACAAGCTGCAACGCCTGATCCAACTGAAGAACGATCAACTGGCGAAAATGCAGGCAGCCGGCGCAGCGGTGCCGCCTCCCGCGATCGACCCCAACAGCACCGTCAGCCCCAACAGCGTGACCAATCCCAACAACGCCGCCAATCCTGCTGCGCCTGCCAATTCGGCAATGCCGGCAGCTATTGTTCCCGCTGCCCCGACGCCAGACGCGTCCGGCAAGCCACCCAACGAAATCGCCCCGGAAGATGCGCTGCCCGTCGATGGCGCGACCGTCACCGGTGCCACGCCTGATCAACCGCTGGCCGTAACACCTGCGGCTCCAGCGGAGGCGGCCGATTCCAATAACCCGTTCAACAAGCTGCTATCCAATCCAATGCTGTTGGGATTGGTGGGCGGCGGGGCGCTGCTGATTCTGTTGTTGCTCCTGCTGCTGTTGGCGCGTCGTCGCAACGCCATGGTTGAGGCCGAGAAGCATCGGCAAATGGCCCGCGCGCTCGCTGAAGAGAATGAATTCGGGTCCGACCTGGATTTGCCGGAAAACAGTTTCGAAGGTCTGGAGGTACCCCCCTCTGGCCCAAAGCCTTCGCCGGCGCCGACCGTAGCCACCGAGCCGGTCCGCGAACATCCGGCTGACCCGCTCGTCCAGGCTGAAATCCACCTCGCTTACGGCCGTATCAATCAGGCCGTCGAGTTGCTCGAAGAAGCCATCCACGAAGAACCACATCGCAGCGACCTGCGTCTGAAGCTGATGGAGCTTCACGCCGAACAGGATAATCAGGCCCAGTTTGTCGCCCATGAGCGCAAATTGATCGCCACGGGTCAGAATCACGCCGAAGTCGAAGAACTCAAAAGCCGTTATCCGTCCATGGCTACTGCTGCAGCCATTGCTGCGGCCGGCGCCGCTGCTGCTGTCCTTGCGTCGCAAAGGGACGAGCAGTACGTCCAGGACTTGCTGAACGACGAACCGCTTGAAGCCGAACCTGCCTCGGTAGTGCCGCAACCGGTTGCTCAGCCACCGGTTGAGGATCCTGACGATTTCGACACCGCATTCGACCTGAGCCTGGACGAGCTGGAAGCTGCGTCCCCGGCCCACGTCGAGGATCGCTCCGCCGAACTGCATCTCAACGACTTGGATCTTGACGAGCCGCTGGCAGTTTCTACGCCCCAAGAGCTGGATTTCGACGCCATCTTGCGCGAACAGACCGACGCGGCGGTTAGCAAGCCGGACGATCTGGATGACTTCGATCTGGATCTTGCGCAAGATCAGCCAGCTCTGAAGGCCGAGGACGACTATCTGCTGGGTCTGGAAGACGACCTGCGCGAATTGCCAGCGTTCGAAGCCGAGCAGCAACTGGGAGGCACCCCGCCTGCTTCTGTGGAAGACGAACTGGAGCTGCCAGCGGATTTTGACCTGTCTTTGGCAGACGAGATCGAAACCGACCAGGCCTCGGCTGCATTTGCTTCTGAGCTCGATGACGTCAACGCAGAGCTTGAGCGGCTGTCGCAAAGCCTGGAACAGCCGCCGATTGCCAAGCCGTTCGATGATGCGCCGACGTTCACCGAGGACGATGCGCTGGCGGCTGACGATGAGCCTGAATTCGACTTCCTTTCAGGTACCGATGAAGCAGCGACCAAGCTCGATCTGGCCCGGGCTTACATCGAAATGGGTGATGCCGACGGCGCCCGGGACATCCTCGACGAGGTCGTGGCCGAAGGTGACGACGGGCAGATAACCGAAGCGCGAGAAATGTTATCGCGGCTGGTCTGATCCTTCTCTGTGTCGTGTGAACGACCGCTTCGGCGGTCGTTTGCATTTGTGGGCCAAGCGCGTGGCGTCTTTTTTTTGTGGCCGTATAATGGCCGCCCCTTGCGCACACCGACAGGCTTTCAGTTCTTGGCAACCACAGACACCGAGGCACACACAGCAGTCGCCGAAATGGCGGCCGAAGGTTTTCATCGAATCGCGCTGGGCGTTGAATACAAAGGTTCGCGCTACAGCGGTTGGCAGCGACAGGCGTCCGGCGTGACGACTGTGCAGGAAACCCTCGAGAAGGCCTTGTCCAAAGTGGCCGACTCCCCGGTCAGCCTGATGTGCGCCGGTCGAACCGATGCTGGCGTTCACGCGTGCGGCCAGGTGGTGCATTTCGACACCAAGGCCGAGCGCACGATGAAAGCCTGGACCATGGGCGCCAACATCAACCTGCCGCACGACATCAGCGTGACCTGGGCCAAAATCATGCCCGCAGACTTCCACGCCCGGTTCAAAGCGATTGCCCGACGTTATCGATACGTAATCTACAACGATCAGATTCGCCCAGCGCATCTGAATCAGGAAATCACCTGGAATCACCGTCCGCTGGACGTCGAACGTATGGCGCTGGCAGCCGAATATCTGGTCGGCACCCATGATTTCAGTGCGTTTCGCGCCGGACAGTGTCAGGCCAAGTCACCTATCAAGCAGCTGCATCACCTGCGCGTCACCCGTCACGGCAAGATGATCGTGATCGACATCCGCGCCAATGCGTTTCTGCACCACATGGTGCGCAACATTGCCGGCGTGTTGATGACCATCGGGGCAGGGGAGCGGCCTGTGGAATGGGCCAGCGAGGTATTGGAAAGTCGGGTGCGTCGAACGGGCGGGGTAACGGCGCATCCTTTCGGCTTGTATCTGGTTCAGGTCGAGTACCGCGACCAATTTCCGTTGCCTGAGCGCTACATCGGGCCGCACTTTCTGACAGGCTTCGCTGAACTTGGCGGCTGACTCCCGGAAAAGCATTTGCTAACATCCGGCACTTTACGAAAAGACCTGAGGTTTCACGACATGTCAGCCGTTCGCAGCAAGATCTGCGGGATTACCTGCATAGAAGATGCGTTGGCAGCCGTTGAAGCCGGAGCCGACGCCATCGGCTTCGTGTTTTATCCAAAGAGTCCCCGTGCAGTCACGGCCCAGCAGGCCAAAGCCATCATCGCAGCGTTGCCGCCGTTCATTTCCACTGTCGGCCTGTTCGTCAACGCCAGTGCTTGCGAGCTGAACGAGACACTGGATGCGGTCCCGCTGGATTTGCTGCAATTTCACGGTGACGAAACGCCCGAGCAATGTGAGGGCTATCATCGTCCTTTCATCAAGGCGCTGCGGGTCAAGGCGGGCGATGACATCGCCGCCGCCTGCAAGCAGTATTCGAAAGCCAGCGGCATTCTTCTGGACACCTACGTCGAAGGCGTACCGGGCGGGACCGGCGAAACGTTCGATTGGGCACTGATTCCCAAAGGGCTGAGCAAACCCATTATTCTTGCCGGTGGTTTGACCTCGGCCAACGTTTCCCAAGCCATCGCGCAGGTGCAGCCCTACGCAGTGGATGTCAGCGGCGGCGTTGAAAAGAGTAAAGGCATCAAGGATCACGACAAGATTCGTGCGTTCATGAGTGCGGTCCACGGCGCTTGAAGCCAGGCCCGGCCCTAAGGTTGGTCGCGCGATGTGACGGTCCGCACACGGTTGCCGTCCACTAGCCTGCTGCCGCAGTTTGCGGGCAGGTCCGATTGAATGAGCGAAGACGTACTGCGTCTCGTGGCAATAAGGTTGAGGGTAGCGGTTAAGGGTGCAGGTGTGGCAGGTCAGGCTTCGAGCCGATCGCTGCAACGACCCGATGGCCGCTGCACATGAATTTAGCTTAAGGGCATGCGCGTGGCACATACCGCCACAGCGTTCGAGCCACCGGTATTGGAGAAAGAAAGCATGAGCAACTGGTTGGTAGACAAGCTGATCCCTTCGATCATGCGTTCCGAGGTCAAGAAGAGCTCGGTACCTGAAGGCCTTTGGCATAAATGCCCTTCGTGCGAAGCGGTGCTGTATCGACCAGAGCTGGAAAAGACCCTGGACGTATGCCCAAAGTGCAACCACCACATGCGCATCAATGCACGTTCGCGCCTGAACATCTTTCTGGACACTGAAGGTCGCGACGAAATCGGCGCTGATCTTGAGCCGGTCGACCGCCTGAAGTTTCGCGACAGCAAAAAGTACAAGGACCGCCTGACTGCCGCCCAGAAGCAGACCGGCGAAAAAGACGCGTTGATCTCCATGAGCGGCACATTGCTGGGCATGCCGGTCGTAGCCGTTGCCTTTGAGTTCTCCTTCATGGGCGGCTCAATGGGCGCCATCGTAGGTGAGCGCTTCGTTCAGGCCGCCAATTACGCGCTGGAAAAACGCTGCCCGATGATCTGCTTCGCCGCTTCCGGCGGTGCGCGGATGCAGGAAGCCCTGATCTCCCTGATGCAGATGGCCAAGACTTCGGCTGTGCTGGCGCGTTTGCGTGAAGAAGGTCTGCCGTTCATCTCAGTGCTGACTGACCCGGTCTATGGTGGTGTTTCCGCCAGTCTGGCGATGTTGGGCGATGTGATCGTTGCCGAGCCTAAAGCGCTCATCGGTTTTGCCGGTCCGCGAGTGATTGAGCAAACCGTGCGTGAAAAATTACCTGAAGGCTTCCAGCGCAGTGAGTTCCTGCTGGAGCACGGCGCGATCGACATGATCATCCATCGTCAGGAACTGCGTCAGCGTCTGGGCAATGTCCTTGCTCAGATGATGGGCCTGCCGACACCCAAGTTCATTGCGCCAAAAATCGAACCTATCGTCGTTCCGCCTGTTCCGGCCAACATATGACCCAACGCTCTCTGGCCGAATGGCTCGCGTACCTCGAGCAACTGCATCCTTCGGCCATTGACATGGGGCTGGACCGTTCACAGCAAGTGGCGCATAAGCTTGGGCTTACCCGGCCGGCGCCACGGGTGATCACGGTCACTGGCACCAACGGCAAAGGTTCGACCTGCGCTTTCGTGGCCCAACTGCTGCAAGCCCAAGGGCTGAAAGTTGGCGTGTACAGCTCGCCGCACCTGCTGCGCTACAACGAGCGAGTGCAAGTGCAGGGCGTTGAAGCCACCGATGCGCAGCTGTGCGACGCGTTCGCCGTGATTGAACAGGCGCGTGGCGACATTTCCCTGACCTACTTCGAAATGGGCACCCTCGCAGCGTTCTGGCTGTTCGAGCAGGCGGCGCTGGACGCTGTCGTCCTGGAAGTCGGGCTGGGTGGACGTCTGGATGCCGTGAACCTCATCGATGCTGATCTCGCATTGGTGACCAGCATTGGCGTCGATCACGCTGACTGGCTGGGTAACACGCGCGAATCGGTGGCCTTCGAGAAAGCCGGGATCTTCCGGGAAGGCCGACCCGCCTTGTGCGGCGATCTCGATCCGCCTGTGCCACTGCTTGAGCGTGCCCAGGCGTTGAACTGCCCGCTGTCGTTGCGAGGCCGTGATTTCGATCTAACCCTGGATGGCAATGGCTGGAACTGGTTCGGCACCGACAATAAGGGCCAGCGGGTTGAGTTGTTCAACCTGCCTTTGCTTGATCTGCCGATGCAGAACGCCGCCTTGGCGCTTCAGGCCTATCTGCTGCTGGACATGCCCTGGGAAGCAGAGTCAATCCGCACCGCCTTGCTCGCGACCCGCGTTACGGGCCGTCTGGATCGTCGATCGTTTCAGTGGCAGGGCAAGTCACTCACTGTCCTGCTGGATGTGGGTCACAACCCTCATGCTGCGTACTTTCTCGCCGAGCGCCTGTCGCAAAGACCTGTTGCCGGCAAACGTCTGGCGGTGTTCGGTCTGCTTAACGACAAGGATCTGGTCGGCGTGGTAACGGCGCTGGCCGACAGCCTGCACAGCTGGGCCGTGGCGCCCCTGCCGACGCCTCGCAGCCTGTCTGCCGAGGAGATTGCTCATGCCTTGCAGAACCTTGGCGCGCAAGTGACGTCCTACCCGAGTATCGCGCTGGCACTTGAGGCGCAATGCGCACACGCGACAGTCGACGACGAGATCGTGCTGTTCGGGTCTTTTTATTGCGTTGCCGATGGCCTTGAATGGCTGAGTCGACACGTCACGGAGGAAGCGGCAAATGGCTTTGCTGGATAAGGCTTACAAGCAGCGAATGGTCGGCGCGTTGGTGCTGGTCGCGGTGGCAGTGATTTTCCTGCCCATGCTGTTCTCGCGTCAGGACGAAGCACGTCATGTGCAAGTCGACGCGCCGGCAGCCCCTCAGGCGCCCGTTGCGCCTCAGGTCAAGGTTGATCCCGTGAGCGTGCCTGAGCAACAGCCTCTTGCTCAGGAACCAGTACCGACTGATGAAGAGTTGTCGCCAAGCAATCAGCCGCCGTCGATGCCGATTGCACCTGCGCCGAGCAAGGCGGCTCCCCAGCCAGCTGCGACGGCCAAGGCAACGCCTGCGCCTGCGGCCGCGAAGTCTGCTCCAGCACCGGCCCCAGCGCCAACAGCTCCCCCTGCACCTGCGGCAGACAGTAAAGTCGATGCCAATGGCCTGTCGGTCAGCTGGTCCGTTCAGTTGGCAAGCCTGTCTAATCGGGCCAACGCCGACAACCTGCAGAAAACCCTGCGCACCCAAGGCTACAACGCCTATATCCGCACCGCAGATGGCGTGAACCGGGTGTTTGTCGGCCCGCTCATCGAGCGTGCCGAAGCCGATCGTCTACGTGATCAGCTCGACAAGCAGCAAAAGCTCAAGGGTATCGTCGTGCGCTTCCAGCCTGAGCGGCGGTAGGTCCGGCATTACGCCCGTGGGAGCGGACCTGTCCGCAAAGGGGCCGGTCCAGCCGACAGATATTTGGTGACGGGAATGCACCTTTCGCGGACAGGTCCGCTCCCACGCAATTGCTGGAGACGGCTATTCATTGATTAAGTTAATCAAACCCCACTGAAATCCCCGCTTACCGGCAGGGCGGCGCTCTGCTAAAATGCGCCGCCTTATCCGTCTGTAGGCGTGAACGTGCCATTTACTCCGGTTGACTGGGCGATCCTCGCGATTGTCGCCATCTCTGCCTTGATCAGTCTCAAGCGTGGCTTTGTAAAAGAAGCACTGTCCTTGCTGACCTGGATCATCGCCGGAGTGGTTGCCTGGATGTTCGGCGGGTCGCTGTCGCAGTATCTGGTCAATTACATCGAAACACCTTCGGCACGCGTGATTGCGGGCTGCACCATTCTTTTTGTCGCCACCCTGCTGGTCGGCGCCATGGTCAACTTTCTGATTGGAGAACTGATACGTGTCACCGGCTTATCCGGGACCGATCGTTTTCTGGGTATGGTCTTCGGCGCGGCGCGCGGAGGCCTGCTGGTTGTAGTGGCGGTCGGGCTGTTGAGCCTGGGGCCGGTGCAACAGGATCAATGGTGGCAGCAATCGAAGCTGTTACCGCAATTTGTCATGGTCGCTGACTGGTCGAAAAACCTGATTCTCGGGATGTCCAGCAAGTGGCTAGCCAGCGGAATCAGCGTACCTGTTGATATTCCGTTCAAGGATCACCTTCTGCCGCCTATAACGCCGCAGGAAGTGCTCGGTAAATCCAGTTCCACTAAGTAGGGGTTGTGTCGCATGTGTGGCATCGTCGGTATCGTCGGCAAGTCGAACGTCAATCAGGCGCTGTATGACGCGCTCACCGTCCTCCAGCACCGCGGCCAGGACGCTGCCGGTATCGTGACCAGCCACGACGGCCGCTTGTTCCTGCGCAAGGACAACGGTCTGGTTCGTGATGTGTTCCATCAGCGCCATATGCAGCGTCTGGTCGGGCACATGGGCATTGGTCACGTGCGTTACCCAACGGCGGGCAGCTCGACTTCGGCCGAAGCTCAACCGTTCTACGTCAACTCGCCTTATGGCATCACCCTGGCTCACAACGGTAACTTGACCAACGTCGAGCAGCTGGCCAAGGAGATTTACGAGTCTGACCTGCGCCACGTCAACACCAACTCCGATTCCGAGGTGTTGCTCAACGTCTTCGCTCACGAGCTGGCCGTCCGCGGCAAGCTGCAACCGACTGAGGAAGACATCTTCGCCGCCGTGACCGACGTGCATAACCGCTGCCGTGGCGGTTACGCCGTTGTTGCGATGATCACCGGATACGGCATCGTCGGCTTCCGTGACCCGGACGCCATTCGCCCAATCGTTTTCGGTCAGCGTCATACCGACGAAGGCGTCGAGTACATGATCGCCTCCGAAAGCGTCGCCCTCGACGTGCTCGGCTTCACTCTGATCCGTGACCTTGCGCCCGGCGAAGCGGTGTACATCACCGAAGACGGCAAGCTACACACCCGTCAGTGCGCCACTAATCCGAAATACGCACCGTGCATTTTCGAACACGTCTATCTGGCGCGTCCGGACTCGATCATCGACGGCATCTCGGTGTACAAGGCGCGTCTGCGTATGGGCGAGAAGCTCGGCGACAAGATCCTGCGCGAGCGCCCGGATCACGACATCGACGTGGTCATCCCGATTCCCGACACCAGCCGTACTGCCGCCCTTGAGCTGGCTAACCACTTGGGCGTCAAGTTCCGCGAAGGCTTCGTGAAGAACCGCTACATTGGCCGTACGTTCATCATGCCGGGTCAGGCTGCACGGAAAAAATCCGTACGCCAGAAGCTCAACGCCATCGAGCTTGAGTTCCGCGGCAAGAACGTAATGCTGGTGGACGACTCCATTGTACGCGGCACCACCTGCAAGCAGATCATTCAGATGGCCCGCGAAGCCGGCGCCAAGAACGTGTATTTCTGTTCCGCGGCCCCGGCCGTGCGTTTCCCTAACGTCTACGGCATCGACATGCCGAGTGCTCACGAGCTGATCGCTCACAACCGTTCAACCCAGGACGTGGCCGACCTCATCGGCGCCGACTGGTTGATCTATCAGGACTTGAATGACCTGATCGAAGCGGTCAGCGGCAGCAAGAAGATCAAGATCGACAACTTCGATTGCTCGGTCTTCGACGGCAAGTACGTGACCGGTGATATCGACGAGCACTATCTGAACAAGATCGAGCAGGCGCGTAACGACGCCTCCAAGGTCAAGACTCAGGCCGTGAGCGCGATTATCGATCTGTACAACAACTAATTCAGACAAGGAGTAGACCGCATGACTCAGGAATGGGATGCCGGTCGACTGGACAGCGATCTTGAAGGCGTGGGTTTCGATACCCTCGCTGTTCGCGCTGGTCAGCACCGTACGCCGGAAGGCGAGCACAGCGATCCGTTGTTCTTCACTTCCAGCTACGTGTTCCGCACGGCGGCAGATGCCGCCGCCACGTTTGCCGGCGACAAGCCAGGCAACGTCTATTCGCGCTACACCAACCCGACCGTGCATTCGTTCGAAGAACGCATTGCTGCTCTGGAAGGCGGCGAACAGGCGGTTGGAACATCGACCGGCATGTCGGCCATTCTCGCCACCGTCATGGCCTTGTGCAGTGCCGGCGATCACGTGCTGGTCTCCAAGAGCGTGTTCGGTTCGACCATTAGCTTGTTCGAGAAGTACTTCAAGCGCTTCGGCGTGGAAGTCGATTACGTACCGCTGGCTGAGCTGTCGGGCTGGGACGCGGCGATCAAGCCGAACACTAAAATGCTGTTCGTCGAGTCGCCATCCAATCCATTGGCCGAACTGGTCGACATCGCCGCACTGGCTGAAATCGCACACGCCAAGGGCGCGTTGTTGGTCGTGGACAACTGCTTCTGCACCCCTGCGTTGCAGCGTCCTTTGCTGATGGGCGCAGACGTGGTGACACATTCCGCGACCAAGTTCATCGACGGCCAAGGCCGGGCGATGGGCGGGGTGGTAGTGGGGCGTGCCGAGTTGATGAAAGAAGTGGTCGGGTTCCTGCGCACCGCAGGGCCGAGCCTCAGCCCTTTCAACGCTTGGTTGTTCCTCAAGGGCCTCGAAACCCTGAACATCCGCATGCGTGCCCATTGCCAGAGCGCGCTGGAGCTGGCGCAGTGGCTCGAGCAGCAGGACGGCATTGAGAAAGTGCATTACGCAGGTCTCCAAAGCCATCCTCAGCACGAGCTGGCCAAGCGGCAGCAGAAGGCGTTCGGTGCAGTGGTCAGCTTTGAAGTCAAAGGCGGCAAAGACGGCGCCTGGCGTTTCATCGATGCCACGCGTCTGATTTCGATCACGGCCAACCTGGGCGACACCAAGACCACCATCACGCACCCGAGCACCACCTCCCATGGCCGTCTTTCGCCGCAGGAACGTGAAGCCGCTGGCATCCGCGACAGCCTGATTCGGGTTGCCGTGGGGCTGGAAGATGTCGCTGACCTCAAGGTCGATCTTTCCCGTGGTCTGGCTGCGCTCTGATTGCTGATCGTGGGTACTGAGTGTGAGTGAGTACGTGATGGACGCCGCCGCTGTTCACAACGGCCGGGTTGCACTGGTCACAGGGGCTGCGCGCGGCATCGGTCTTGGCATCGCGGCCTGGCTGATCACCGAAGGCTGGCAAGTGGTGCTGGCCGACGTTGACCGCAAGCGGGGGCCGCTGGTGGCTGACGTGCTTGGGGAGAACGCCTCTTTCGTGGTGATGGACGTCGCCAGCGAGGAGCAAGTCGCCGCCGGCGTTGCCCATGTGCTCGGTATGTTCGGGCGCATCGATGCGCTGGTGTGCAACGCGGCGGTGGCCGATCCGCACAATACCGTTCTGGAAAGCCTGGACCTTGCGCACTGGAATCACGTGCTGGCGGTGAACCTCAGCGGCCCCATGCTGCTGGCCAAACACTGTGCACCCTACCTGCGTGCCCATTGCGGCAGCATCGTCAATCTCAGTTCTACCCGCGCCCATCAGTCCGAGCCCGACACCGAGGCCTATGCCGCGAGCAAGGGCGGGGTGCTTGCCTTGACCCATGCGTTGGCGATCAGTCTGGGGCCTGAGGTAAGGGTCAACGCCGTGAGCCCCGGCTGGATCGATGCACGTGATCCAGCGGTGCGCCGTGCTGAGCCGCTGTCGGAAAGCGATCACGCCCAACATCCGGCGGGCAGGGTAGGGACCGTTGAAGATGTCGCCTCTTTGGTGGCCTGGTTGCTGTCACGTCATGCGGGGTTCGTCACAGGCCAGGAGTTCGTGGTGGACGGCGGTATGAGTCGCAAGATGGTCTACGCGTAGGGCAGAGCTGCAAGCTGTAAGTTTCAAGCTGCAAGTCAGATCAAAAGCGAGTCCGTGCGGCTCGCTTTTTTTGCATTTGGCTTGCAGCTTGAAACTTGCCGCTTGCAGCTGATGTGAAAAAAACTTCAAGCAGGCTATTGACTTAGCTTCGTCACCTGCGTAAATTTCGCGGCCTCAACGAAGCAAAGGGTGATTAGCTCAGCTGGGAGAGCAGCTGCCTTACAAGCAGCGGGTCGGCGGTTCGATCCCGTCATCACCCACCATCGTTGAGAGCTACAGGTTGAAACTTTCGGGTTTCAGCAGGACGAGAAAGTCCACCGATGCGCAGCGGTAGTTCAGTCGGTTAGAATACCGGCCTGTCACGCCGGGGGTCGCGGGTTCGAGTCCCGTCCGCTGCGCCATATTGTCAAGATCGGGTTTTCCCGGTCTTCGATTGAAAGCTTCAGGCTTTCGATCAGGGTTACACGAAACAGGCGCTCGAAGCCGGTTTCAACGATTCAAACGGATGCAAGTCCGAGCGATACGCAGCGGTAGTTCAGTCGGTTAGAATACCGGCCTGTCACGCCGGGGGTCGCGGGTTCGAGTCCCGTCCGCTGCGCCATACACCGTTTCAAGGCCTTGAACTCCTTGAAGCAACAAAGAAAGCGACCTTAGGGTCGCTTTTTTTGTGCCTGTCTTTCCCTTGCGCATGGGCGCTGCCTCAATGTTGGCGATGCCTTGCTGCAGATTTCATCGAGAAGTGACACTATTGCCGGCTTGTTATTAGCGGCTCGGCACGCTGCCTGATTTTCGTTTGTTGGAGAGCTGGACAATGGGCATGAACCAAACCATCACTGTGATTCCGCCAGGCATACCCTTGACCGGGCATGTGTCGCCTCCGGGATCGAAGTCGATCACCAACCGCGCCTTGCTGCTGGCCGCGTTGGCCAAGGGTACCAGCCATCTGCGCGGGGCGCTGAAAAGCGATGACACTCGCCACATGTCCGACGCTCTACGGCAGATGGGAGTGACCATTGATGAGCCGGACGACACCAGTTTCGTAGTGACCAGCACCGGCCAGTTACAAGTCCCGAACGGTCCGCTGTTTCTTGGCAATGCCGGCACTGCCGTACGCTTTCTGACGGCCGCGGTGTGCACCGTCAACGGCAGCGTGACGCTGGACGGCGATCACTACATGCAGAAGCGCCCGATTGGCCCCTTGCTCGAAGCGTTGCGCGAAGGCGGCCTTAATGCTCAAAGCGCCACCGGTTGTCCTCCCGTGGTCATTCAGGGCACTGGCTCGATCAAGGCCACACGGTTTGAAATCGATGGCGGCCTTTCCAGCCAATACGTATCTGCGCTGTTGATGGTGGCCGCCTGTGGCGATGCGCCTATCGAAGTAGCGCTGACCGGCAACGAAATCGGCGCCCGCGGTTACATCGACCTGACGTTGGCCTGCATGCGCGCCTTCGGTGCTGAGGTCGAGGCGGTTAACGATGGGCTGTGGCGCGTGTTGCCGACTGGCTACACCGCTTGTGATTACCAGATTGAACCCGATGCTTCAGCGGCTACCTATCTGTGGGCCGCCGAAGCGCTGACCAGCGGCAAGATCGATCTAGGGGTCGCCGCCCAAGCCTTCACCCAGCCCGACGCCAAGGCGATGGAAATCATCGCGCAGTTCCCGAACATGCCTGCGGTGATTAACGGTTCACAGATGCAGGACGCCATTCCTACACTGGCGGTACTGGCGGCCTTTAACCAAACGCCCGTGCGCTTTGTCGATCTGGCGAACTTGCGCGTAAAAGAGTGTGACCGTGTGCAGGCGCTGCATGACGGCCTTAATCAGGTACGCGAAGGCCTGGCGAGCGTCGAAGGCGATGATTTGCTGGTGGCCGCCGATCCCGGGCTTGCCGGCACAAACAGTCACGCGCTGATCGACACCCATTCTGACCATCGGATCGCCATGTGTTTTGCGCTGGCGGGCCTGAAAGTGTCCGGCGTGCGCATTCAGGACCCGGATTGTGTAGGCAAAACCTACCCGGGCTACTGGCGGGCTCTGGAGTTTCTCGGCGTGCGCCTGGAGCACGGCAGCGTTTGATCTGCCTGGCTTCTCTGGACAGAGCAGGCCAGCCCGGATGCTGACCCGCCCGTCCTGTTGTATCCGGATGGTTGCAAACTGTGCGTTGATCCTTCGCCATCGATGTTGCAGACTTACCGGCGCTTTCTCTGCTCGGCAGTTCTGCCGGCCGTTTTCCTCCAGGATGTTCGATGTCTAAATTACTGAGCTTTCGTACCGCATGCTGGGCGATTGCCCTGCTGGCCGTCGCAGGCTGCTCGTCCAAGAAGCAGACTGTCTACGAGCATGAAAATTTTGACGACGCCGGGACGTTCTCGCGCAAGTATCCAGTGGCGGATTCAGCCACGTGCGAAGCAGCGCGCCGCGCTTTGCTTAGCCAGGGCTACATCATCACCAGCAGTGATCCCAAAATCATCAGTGGTCACAAGAGCTTCCAGCAAACCGGCGAAACCCACATGGAGATCAGCTTCAATGTGGTGTGTGCGGCGGACAGTAATGCGAACAGCGCCACAATTTTCGCCAACGCCCTGCAAGACCGTTACGCCCTGAAGAAGGTGAACAATTCGGCGAGCCTGGGGGTGGGGGTGCTGGGTTCGGTGTCGATGCCGATCGGCTCTACCGACGATTCTATGGTCAAGGTGGGAAGCGAGACCGTGGCATCGCCAAAGTTTTATGACCGTTTCTTCGCGCTGGTAGAAAACTTCCTGCCGGCGGAAGTGAAGAAAACCGCGCACATCGAAGAGAAACCCAAGACCGATCTCGGCATGCCGGAAGTCCCGGCCCAAGCGCCGAAGCCAGCAGCGTTGACCGAGCAAACACCAGCAGCGGCGGCCCCATCCGCGCCTGCTGCTGCCACTCCAGCCGCTGCTACGCCTGCGGTCACCCCGGCGCCATTGGCAACCCCGGCGACCGAACCTGCACCCGCGGCCGGGCAGGGCAGCGAGCCGATGCCTGCGCCGAGCGAGCCCGATGCGTTCCAGCCTGAGGCCGCAACGCCGGAAACCACTCCGGCGGTTGAACCAGCGCCAAGCACAGCGCCCTCAACGGAAACGGCGCCTGTTCAGTAATCGCGGAACACTGATTCTTCTGTAGGAGCGAACTTGTTCGCGAGACGGCTAACCTGACAAGCCGCACCATCGTCTCGCCAACAAGTTGGCTCCTACAGGTCTCGTGCTAGCCGAGAAAGAGCTTGTACGCCGGGTTGTTCGTCTCATCCCAATACGGATAACCAATCTCCGCCAACGCCGCCGGCACCAGATGCCGCTCGTCCTCCGGCACCACCAGCCCGGCCACCACCCGACCGTCCGCCGCGCCGTGGTTGCGGTAATGGAACATCGAAATATTCCACTGCCCGCCCAGCTTGTTCAGGAAGTTGAACAGCGCTCCCGGCCGTTCCGGAAACTCGAAGCGGAACACCACTTCATCGCTGACCCGCTCCGAATGCCCGCCGACCATGTGCCGCAGATGCAGCTTGGCCAGCTCGTTGTCGGTCAGGTCCAGCACCGGAAACCCCTGCTCGGTGAGGCTCGCCACTAGCGCCTTGCGCGGATCGGTGTCGGGATGGGTCTGCACGCCGACGAAGATGTGCGCCTCGCGGTCGGTGTGGTAGCGATAGTTGAATTCGGTGATCTGGCGTTTGCCGATGGCCTGGCAGAACGCCTTGAAGCTGCCCGGCTTCTCGGGAATTGTCACGGCGATGATCGCTTCGCGGCCTTCGCCCAGTTCGGCGCGCTCCGCCACATGGCGCAGTCGGTCGAAGTTGACGTTGGCGCCGGAATCGATGGCGACAAACGTCTGCCCGGTCACGCCGTACTGCTCGGTGTACTTCTTGATCCCGGCCATGCCCAGCGCGCCTGCCGGTTCGGTGATCGAGCGGGTATCGTCGTAGATGTCCTTGATCGCCGCGCAGATCTCGTCAGTGCTGACAGTGATCACCTCATCGACGTAGTGTTGGCAGATATCGAAGGTGTGCTTGCCGATCTGCGCCACCGCCACGCCGTCAGCGAACAGCCCGACTTGTTGCAGGACCACGCGCTCGCCGTAGGCCATGGCCTGTTGCAGGCAGTTGGAATCGTCCGGCTCGACGCCGATGACTTTGATCTCCGGACGCAGGTATTTCACGTACGCCGCGATCCCTGCGATCAACCCACCGCCGCCCACCGGTACGAAAATCGCGTCCAGCCGCCCTGGATGCTGACGCAGGATTTCCATCGCCACCGTGCCTTGCCCGGCGATGGTGTCTGGATCGTCATAGGGATGAACGTAGACGTAGCCGTTTTCCTCAACCAGCTTCAGGGAATAGGCCAGCGCTTCGGGGAAAGAGTCGCCGTGCAGTACGACGATGCCGCCGCGAGAGCGCACGCCTTCAACCTTGATCTCCGGCGTGGTCTTGGGCATGACGATGGTGGCTTTCACGCCCAGTGTTTTTGCCGCCAGCGCCAGACCTTGGGCGTGATTGCCCGCTGAGGCCGTAACGACACCGCGGGCCAGTTCTTCCGCACTCAATTGCGCCAGCTTGTTATACGCGCCGCGAATCTTGAACGAGAACACCGGTTGCAGGTCTTCGCGCTTGAGCAGCACCTGATTGCCCAAACGCTCGGACAGCTGCCGTGCGCCGTGCAGCGGGGTTTCCACGGCGACGTCGTAGACGCGGGAGGTGAGGATTTTCTTCACGTAATGATTGAGCAGGTCGCTTTTGCTCAGGGCGTTATCCAGCATCTGGTTCATCGCGTGGGCCTCGTCAGCAGGTCCGGGATGATCAGGTTCAGGCAAAAGGCGGCGAGGGAAGGGCGAATGATGTGCATGTCTGGCTCCTGGTTCGAGATTTTTTGGCCCGGGAGACAGAAAGTAAAAACCCGCCTCGAGGGCGGGTTGGGTGCAAACGTCGGCTAACCCGCCATGACTGGAATGGCGGTAATAATTATGCGGCTGACGAAATGCTTGGTTACGTTCATGGTTTGAAGGTAATGCGCCGCAGTCGGTGGCGTCAAGTGCGGAGACTGTTTCTCTGTAGGAGCGAATTTATTCGCGAGCGCTCGACCCGCCAAACACCTATCTATCCCCTGCAACACCGCATCGCGAATAAATTCGCTCCTACAGGCCAACGCAGGGGACCTTCATTTTTCCGTCATCACGGCACTCTAGAGTGATGCTCGTGGTCTGTAATGACGGCGTTGAAACCGCCAGTGAATCTGTCGATAAAAACACAACCGAAATGAAGAAACCGCCACGAGGGCATGCGTTATGGACGACTATCAAGAAGAGATACTGGAATACAAAGCGTACGAACTGGATCCTGTGGAACCGGCTGACGACGCAACTGAGTTGTAGCAAACAGCGTCACCCGTGACGACGCTGGCTGCGGCGAAACTCCCCAGGGGTTTGACCGTTCCAGCGTTTGAAGGCGCGTTGAAAGGCTTCGGCGGACGCAAAACCTAGCAAGTATGCGATCTCGCCGAACGCCAGTTCGGTGTCGCGGATGTAGGTCATTGCCAGATCCCGGCGCGTGTCATTGAGAATCGCGCGAAAGCGCGTCCCTTCGTCGGCCAGTTTGCGGCGCAAGGTCCAGGTCGGCAGCTTCAACCGCGCGGCCACTTCTTCCAGATCGGGCTCACGCCCACCATTCAATAACGGCCCCAATAACCCGGTGATGCGTTCACGCAGACTGCGGGTGCGGGTGAGCTGTTCCAGTTCGCGCTCGCACAGCAGCAACAAATGACGCCAGGTGCTCGGGCAATGATCAGGGTTGCGCAAACCCAGGCTGTGCTGGCTCAAGCGCAGTTGATTGACCGCCGCAGCGAAATTCACCGGCTGCTCGCTCAACGATGCGTATTGCGACGAATAGACCGGCGCTTCAAACTCGATGTCGATCTTCTCTGCGCGTAACGCGATGCCCGCGAGAGTCGACAGTTGTTGCAGCCAACTGCTGAGAATCGAGTCCACCACAAACCGGTTGTAGCCGTTATAGGGGCTGATCGAGTAGAAGCGCAGCCATGCGCCGTCGGCATCTTCGTGGAAGCTCGACTGCCCGCGATAGTTGGACCCGTACAGCGCTTCGAATCGAATCAGCGTGCGCGCCGCCTCCCGCACTGTCGGCGCTTGAGCCGCCGTGACGCCCGCAAGCCCGGCCTGACTGATGCGGCTCAGTTGCCCCATGCGCAAGCCCAGCGCAGGTTCGCCAGTCAGCTGAATCGCCGAATGCCCCAGGCGCATGTAGCGCGGGATCGACAGCCTTGCGCTCGCTTCGCCCAGACGCGCCGCATCCAGTCCGTATTGCTCAAGCAGCGGCGCGGGGTCATGGCCAACGCTGTGCACCGCATCCGCCAGGCTATGGACGAAACCCACCGACAAATCACCGAGGCGCACCCGAGACTCGGTCATGGCCTCATAACCACAGATTGATCAACTGCGCGCCGTGGCCGGGCTTGACGCCTTTGGCGGCTGCGTTGGCGGACTGCTCGGCAATGTTATGTCCGCTGCGGTTGGCGAAACTGTGACCGGCGCTACCTTGATCCCAGAACTGGCCTCTCATGAACACGCTGATGCCAGCCTGTTTGGCATTGATCGGCGCCAGGGTCAGGGTGTGCCAGGCCTCGCCTTCGGTGAGTGGCGAAGGCTCGTTATCCGGATCGCCAGACAGGTTCTCTGTGCGCCAGGGCTGGGACCACGCGCCGTGTCCCACCACAAACGCCGGCACCGCGATCAGCTCGACACCCTGTTCGTTCAGGCGCGTGTAATTGCGCGGGTGCCAGCTGTCACTGCCGATCAAGGTGCCGAGGCGTCCGGCCGGGGTGTCGATTACGTTCAGGGGGGCATCTTTGCCGGAGCGGATGTAGCCCCGTTGAAACCACGTCGGAAACAGTTGGCGTTGCGGTTGGCCTATAGGCAGGCCGTCGTGACCAAAAACCACGCTGCTGTTGTAGAGCGCGCCGTTGCCGATGTGCAGTTGACCGTTCTCTACCGACGGCGCCGGCAGCAAGATCGAGCCTGCGACCAGGGTCACGCCGAACTCCTTGGCCAGACCGCCAAACACGGTCTGGTAATCGCGGGCCATGCTCGCAGCCTTCATCCGAAAGCGCGCGTCGTCCAGGCGGTTTTCGCCTTTGGCGTTAAGCAGCGCAGTGACAAATTCCACTGGGTTGCTGACCGCCAGCCAATTCAACGCCTCCTCAATGGTGGTCGATTGGTAGAACTGGGATTTTTCATCCACCGCGAATAGCCAGGTGCCAACATGTTCGGGCAGCACGACAACAGTTTTTTCGTTGATCAGGCCACGTTCACGCGCTTGTTGCAGATAGGCGGCGAACTTGCGGTGCAGGCGCGCAAGGCTCTGGTAATCAGACGGAAACAGCTCAGGCTCGATCCCCAGCAAATTGCCGCGATCGCCGGGTTCACCGTCGTTGATCACCAGTTGAATGCGCAGGTCGGTGAGGTAATGACCGGCGTGGCGCTTGCCGGTCCACAGGCCGTAGCTGACGAAAACGATCACCAGCAGCAACGCGGTGGATAAGCCAAGGAATTTGCGCATGCAGAAACGGACGCTGCCATTTGAATGAAGAGTACGGACAAGGGTAGGGCGCCGCCGAGGACTTGCCAAGCCTCGCTGCGCATTTGGATCAATAAGTTGTCACTTTCGGTCATTGAGCCTGGCCCGGACGCTGTTTACTGTTTGCGCCATGAACAGCGCACTACTGTGAGTAGTTAGGAATCGCTGAATAATTGACGAGTGCCTTTAGAGCGCTTGCAGCCCGTGATGATGCCTGATGGAGTTTCCAATGACCGCCGCCCACTACCCGCACCTGATGGCCCCGCTTGATCTTGGTTTCACGACCTTGCGCAATCGCGCGCTGATGGGCTCGATGCACACCGGCCTTGAAGAGAAACCCGGTGGTTTCGAGCGCATGGCGGTTTACTTCGCTGAGCGGGCGCGGGGTGGCGTGGGCCTGATGGTCACAGGCGGTATCGCGCCCAACGTCGAAGGCGGCGTGTATTCCGGCGCCGCCAAGCTCACAACGGCCGAAGAGGCGGACAACCATCGCATCGTCACCAAAGCGGTGCACGAAGCCGGCGGCAAAATCTGCATGCAGATCCTCCATGCCGGGCGTTACGCCTACAGCCCCAAACAGGTGGCACCCAGCGCGATTCAGGCGCCGATCAACCCGTTCAAACCCCGTGAGCTGGACGAAGAAGGCATCGAGAAACAGATTCAGGATTTCGTCGCCTGCTCGTTGCTGGCTCAGACCGCCGAATACGATGGCGTCGAGGTCATGGGTTCGGAAGGGTATTTCATCAATCAATTCCTTGCCGCCCACACCAACCACCGCACTGACCGTTGGGGCGGCAGCTACGAAAACCGTATGCGCCTGCCGGTTGAAATCGTGCGCCGGGTCCGTGAAGCGGTAGGCCCCAACTTCATCATCATTTATCGGCTGTCGATGCTCGACCTGATCGAAGGCGGCAGCACCTGGGAAGAAGCGGTGCAACTGGCTCAAACCATCGAAAAGGCTGGCGCGACGCTGATCAACACCGGCATCGGCTGGCACGAAGCGCGGATTCCAACCATCGCCACCAAGGTCCCGCGCGCCGCGTTTGCCAAAGTCACGGCGAAGATGCGCGGCTCGGTGTCCATTCCGCTGATCACCACCAACCGCATCAACACGCCGGAAGTTGCCGAGCAGATACTCAGTGAAGGCGACGCTGACATGGTGTCCATGGCGCGGCCTTTCCTGGCCGATCCTGAGTTCGTGAATAAGGCCGCTGCCGGGCGTGGCGATGAGATCAACACCTGCATCGGCTGCAACCAGGCGTGCCTGGATCACACCTTCGGCGGCAAGCTCACCAGTTGCCTGGTCAACCCGCGCGCTTGTCACGAAACCGAGCTCAACTATTTGCCGGTTCTGCAGGTGAAGAAGATCGCCGTGGTGGGCGCCGGGCCTGCTGGGCTGGCGGCCGCCACTGTTGCCGCCGAGCGTGGGCATCAGGTGACGTTGTTCGATTCGGCCAGCGAGATTGGCGGTCAGTTCAACATCGCCAAGCGCGTGCCGGGCAAGGAGGAGTTCTTCGAGACCCTGCGTTACTTCGGTCGCAAGCTGCAAACTACGGGTGTTGATCTGCGATTGAACACTCGCGTGTCGGTGGAGGATTTGAAGGCCGGGGGATACGACGAAATCATTCTGGCGACCGGCGTTGCGCCACGCACGCCGGCGATTCCGGGCATCGAAAATCCAAAGGTGTTGAGCTATCTGGACGTAATTCTGGAGCGCAAGCCGGTGGGTAAAAGCGTTGCAGTCATTGGCGCAGGCGGTATTGGCTTCGACGTTTCGGAATTTCTGGTGCATCAGGGCATATCCACCAGCCTGGACCGCGCGGCGTTCTGGGATGAGTGGGGCATTGATGAGGCGTTGGAAGCTCGCGGCGGCGTGGCGGGGATCAAGCCGCATCCTCATGCTCCAGCGCGTCAGGTGTTTCTGTTGCAGCGTAAGGCGTCGAAAGTCGGCGACGGGCTGGGCAAGACCACCGGCTGGATTCACCGCACGGGCCTCAAGAACAAGCAGGTGCAGATGCTCAACAGCGTCGAGTATCTGAAGATCGACGATGCCGGGTTGCACATCCGTATCGGCGACGGCGAGGAGAAACTGCTGGCGGTGGATAACGTGGTGATCTGCGCCGGACAGGACCCGTTGCGCGAGCTGTATGACGGCCTCAAAGACGCAGGGCAGAGCGTGCACCTGATCGGCGGCGCCGATGTGGCGGCAGAGCTGGACGCCAAGCGCGCGATCAACCAGGGCTCGCGGTTGGCGGCTGAGTTGTAAAAAACGGTACGCCGACCCTCTCAGGAACACCACCCGTGGGAGCGGACCTGTCCGCGAAGACTCTCTGTCAGATGACATAGATTTATTGGGCAAGCTGGCCTATTCGCGGACAGGTCCGCTCCCACTGGGTTTAGGTTGGCTGCGAAGGCGTCATTACGGGCTTGAAGAAGGCCAATGCTAAACTCCGGCCTTCTTCGTCCACCGATCACATCCATGCTCCCCGTCGACCACGCCCTACCTATCGCGCCGATGCAACGCCTAAATCTCCCATGGTTGACCGACGCTGGCATCGAAGTAGCGATCCTGCGACTGGACCTCATCGATCCGCTGATCACCGGCAACAAGTGGTTCAAGCTCTCTCACCATCTCAAATCCGCTCAACAGGCAGGTGCTGAGGGGGTGATCAGCCTGGGAGGTGCGCATTCCAATCATCTTCACGCGTTGGCTGCAGCGGGCAAGCGGTTCGGTTTTCCCACGGTGGGTTTGTTACGTGGCCATCCGCAGCAAACCCCGACCATTGAGGATTTGCAGGCCTTCGGCATGCAGCTGCATTGGCTGGGTTACGCCGGTTATCGCGCGCGATACGAGGCAGGTTTTTGGACTCCGTGGCGCGAGCGTTATCCCCAACTGTACCCGGTGCCCGAAGGCGGCGGTGGGCTGGATGGGGCATTGGGTTGTGCCGAGATCGTGCGTCAGGCCCGTGATCAGCTGTCGGCGCTGGGTTGGGACGATTATCACGGTTGGTGGCTGGCGGCGGGGACCGGGACCACGCTGGCCGGTTTGCTGCTGGCGGAGGCGGGTGCCCGGCCGGTGTATGGCGCCACCGCGGTGCCGCACGGGCATGGTGTGCCTAAGAATGTGGGGGGGATTATTGAGTCTTTCGCGAGCAAGCTCCCTCCCACGGAATCGGGGAAGAATCATTGTAGGAGCGCGCTTGCCCGCGAAGGCGGCGGGTCAGGCGACTACGATGCTGAAGCCCAAAACCCATCGCGGGCAAGCGCGCTCCTACAAGGTTGTCATGTGTTGGACGGCAGTCGCGGCGGCTTTGGCAAAACCGATCAGCACCTGTTGGCCTTCATCGACACCTGTGAACGACAAACCGGCATCCCGCTCGAACCGCTCTACACCGGCAAGGCCCTGCTGGCCCTGCATGACGAAGTACTGGCGGGGCGATTTGCCGAAGGGACAAAGCTGATCTTCGTGCACACCGGTGGTTTGCAGGGCAAACGAACGTCGTCCCTGTAGGAGCGAATTTATTCGCGAAGCAATCGATCAGTCGATGAACCCTCGCCGGCTGCACCAACTCTCGCGAATAAATTCGCTCCTACAGAGGCGAGCCACACCGCTGGCACGAATCCTGCGGCCTCCACGGACTGATACGTCGGTTCTGGGCACGTCAGCGGCACTTCTGGAGTGAACCGTTTACGCCTCGGTCTCGATAATCGTACTTTCCCATGCGCCGAGGTTTTCATGACTACTGCAGCCATCGAGCAGGTCGATCCTGCCACTTTGAGAAAAGTCATTGTTGCGGCGGCTATCGGCAATTTCGTCGAATGGTTCGACTTCGCGGTGTACGGCTTTCTCGCCACCACCATCGCTCAACAGTTCTTCCCCAGCGGTGATGCTAGCGCGGCGCTGCTCAAGACCTTCGCCGTGTTTGCCGTAGCGTTTGCCTTCCGGCCATTGGGCGGGATCTTCTTCGGCATGCTGGGCGATCGAATCGGTCGCAAGCGCACGCTGGCGTTCACCATTTTGCTGATGGCGGGGGCGACCACGATCATTGGGTTGCTGCCGACGTACGCTGCAATTGGTGTGATGGCGCCGATCCTGTTGACCCTCATCCGTTGCGCCCAAGGCTTCTCGGCCGGGGGCGAGTACGCCGGGGCCTGCGCCTATCTGATGGAACATGCGCCGCGGACCCAACGCGCCTGGTACGGCAGCTTCGTGCCTGTTTCGACGTTTTCCGCATTTGCAGCCGCGGCGATGATTGCCTATGGCCTTGAGTCTTCGTTGTCGGCTGAGGCGATGGGCACTTGGGGCTGGCGCTTGCCGTTCTTGATTGCCGCGCCGTTGGGTCTGGTCGGGTTGTATTTGCGCTGGAAGCTGGATGAAACCCCGGCGTTCCAGGCCGTTACCCAAGAACACGCCGTGGCCCATTCGCCGCTCAAGGAAACCCTGCGCAATCACGGTGCGGCGATCTGCTGCCTCGGCGCGTTCGTCTCCCTGACAGCGTTGTCGTTCTATATGTTTACCACCTATTTTGCGACGTACCTGCAAGTCGCTGGCGGTCTGAATCGCGCGACGTCGTTGCTGATCTCCTTGATCGCGCTGGTGTTTGCGGCCGCGATTTGCCCGTTGGCCGGCGCGTTCTCTGACCGGGTAGGGCGGCGGATGACAGTAATCACTACCTGCGTCTTGCTGATCGCGGTGGTGTATCCGTCATTTCTGATGGCCAGTTCCGGCTCGTTTTTCGCCTCGATCATCGGCGTGATGTTGCTGGCGGTGGGCGCGGTGTTGTGCGGCGTGGTCACAGCGGCATTGCTCTCTGAAACCTTTCCGACCCGCACGCGCTACACCGCGTCGGCGATCACTTACAACATGGCTTACACCATTTTCGGAGGCACCGCGCCGTTGATGGCGACCTGGCTGATCAGCACCACGGGCAGCAACCTGTCCCCAGCTTTCTACCTGATCGTGATTGCCTTGCTCGCGCTGGCCGGGGGGTTGGCGCTGCCGGAAACGTCGAAGGTGTCGTTGCATGAGGTTGAGGGGTCGTTGACGTCGCGCAGGGCGGTCGGGTCGGTGGCCTGAGCCAACGGACTCTGTAGGAGACAACTTGTTGGCGAGGCGGCGTGAGGGTTGAAACAGTCCCGGCGTCTCGCGAATGAATTCGCTCCTACAGAGTGATGCAATATCTGCGCAACAAAACATGGCATCAACGCCCTAAAAAATGGCACATTGGCGCCGCCCGCGCCGACGACACACTTTGCAATCAATTCGAAGGCGCTCATCATTCACGTTTTGATGGATGCCCTTCATGGCTGTCAGCAGTACGCCTTCGAGTCCGGTTTCGCCCACTGCCGTTCCCCAATCCAGTCCGCTGGTCATGCGCATCATCGGTGCGGTGGCGCTGGCGCATCTGCTCAACGACCTGATCCAGGCGATTTTGCCGTCGATCTACCCGATGCTCAAAGCCAACTATGACCTGAGCTTCACCCAGGTCGGCCTGATCACCCTGACATTCCAGATCACCGCATCGCTGCTGCAACCCTGGGTCGGCTATTACACCGATCGCCATCCCAATCCGCTGGTCCTGCCGCTTGGTTCTTTGTGCATTCTGGCCGGGGTGTTGCTGCTGGCCAGTGTCGGCAGTTTCCCGCTGATCCTGCTGGCGGCAGGGCTGATCGGCGTCGGCTCCTCGACCTTTCACCCCGAGGCCTCACGCATTGCGCGGCTGGCCTCCGGCGGACGTTTCGGCCTCGCGCAATCAACATTTCAGGTGGGCGGCAATACCGGGCAGGCCTTCGGACCGTTGCTGGCGGCGGCGATCATCATCCCGTTCGGTCAGGGCAACATTGCCTGGTTCGCCCTAGTCGCGTTGTTCTCGGTCGGCCTGCTGTACGCCATCAGCCGCTGGTACAAAACCCACTTGAGCCTGTTCAAACTCAAGCGCGGCGGGGTCGCAACTCACGGCCTGTCGAAGGGGCGGGTGACCGCAGCCTTGGTGGTCCTGGCGTTGCTGGTGTTCTCCAAGTACTTCTACATGGCCAGTTTCACCAGCTACTTCACCTTCTTCCTGATCGAAAAATTCGACGTCTCGGTGGCCAGTTCGCAGCTGCACCTGTTCATGTTCCTGGCAGCAGTGGCAGCGGGGACGTTCTTCGGCGGGCCGATTGGCGACAAGATCGGCCGTAAGGCGGTGATCTGGTTCTCGATCCTCGGCGTTGCGCCGTTCACCCTCGCGCTGCCATACGCCGACCTCTTCTGGACCAGCGTACTCAGCGTGATCATCGGTTTCATTCTGGCGTCGGCGTTCTCGGCCATCGTCGTTTACGCCCAGGAACTGGTGCCGGGCAACGTCGGCATGATCGCCGGGATCTTTTTCGGCCTGATGTTCGGTTTCGGTGGGATCGCTGCGGCATTTCTAGGCCATCTGGCGGACCTTCACGGCATCGTTTATGTCTACACGATCTGCTCGTTCCTGCCCCTGTTGGGCATCCTTGCGATCCTGTTGCCGAGAACCAAACGCTGATGCTCATCGCCGCGCTGATTTTCCTGTTCACTATCACGCTGGTCATCTGGCAACCCAAAGGGCTCGGCGTCGGCTGGAGCGCGACGCTCGGCGCCGTGCTGGCGTTGCTGTCGGGCGTGGTGCACCTGTCGGATATCCCGCAGGTGTGGCACATCATCTGGAATGCCACCGGCACGTTCATTGCGCTGATCATCATCAGCCTGTTGCTGGACGAGGCCGGCTTTTTTGCCTGGGCCGCGCTGCATGTAGCGCGCTGGGGCAAGGGCCATGGTCGTCGGTTGTTTGCGTTCATTGTGCTGCTCGGTGCATTGGTTTCGGCGTTGTTTGCCAATGACGGTGCCGCGCTGATCCTCACGCCCATTGTGATGTCGATGCTGCTGGCGCTGCGTTTTTCCCCGGCGACCACGCTGGCCTTCGTGATGGCCGCAGGGTTTATTGCCGACACCGCAAGCCTGCCGCTGGTGGTATCAAACCTGGTGAACATCGTCTCGGCCGATTACTTCGGCATCGGCTTCAACCGCTACGCCTCGGTGATGGTGCCGGTGAACGTCGTCAGTGTGGCGGCCACGCTTGCGGTGTTGCTGTTGTTCTTTCGCCGGGACATCCCCAAGACGTTTGACGCCTCGCAGCTGGACGATCCGGCGACCGCGATTCACGACCGCGCAACGTTCATCGCGGGTTGGTGGGTGCTGTTGATTTTGCTGGTGGGTTGTTTTGCGCTGGAGCCGCTGGGTATTCCCATCAGCGCGATTTCGGCGGTGTGCGCGGCCATTTTGCTGGGTATCGCCGCCAAAGGGCACAAGATCCACACCGTCAAAGTCATGAAAGAAGCGCCGTGGCAGATCGTGATTTTCTCGCTGGGCATGTACCTGGTGGTTTACGGGCTGCGTAACGAGGGTCTGACCACGTGGCTGGCGACGTTGCTGGATCGCTTTGCCGACTACGGGTTATGGGGCGCGGCCATGGGCACCGGCGTGCTGACCGCGCTGCTGTCGTCGGTGATGAACAATCTTCCGACAGTACTGATCGGCCTGTTGTCCATCGATGCCAGCCATGCTGTCGGCCCCGTGAAAGAGGCGATGATTTACGCCAACGTCATCGGCAGCGACCTGGGGCCGAAAATCACTCCGATCGGCAGTCTTGCGACGTTGTTGTGGCTGCATGTTTTGGCGAAGAAGGGCGTGACGATTGGCTGGGGTTATTACTTCCGCGTTGGCATCGTGCTGACGGTGCCGGTGTTGCTGGTCACGCTGGCGGCGCTGGTGTTGCGGCTGAGCTGGTAGCGTCGGACGCTTTGGGCCACAGGTCCGGCATCAGGAATAGCCGTTCGGCTTCCTGCCATGTGCCGTCTGGAGTTTGCGTCAGCCGCACCAGCAGTTGAACGGCGGCGATGGGTGTAAGCTCATCGAACCACTGGCGCAGTTGCGCTTCGCTCCACGCTTCGTCGTAGCGCGCCGGTGCCAGCCAGGCTTGACGGGGCACCGGTTGCCAGCGTCCGGGTGAGCATTGCGCAACGAAAGCCGGCCAATCCCGTTGATGCAGCCACACGCCGCGCAAGTGATCGGTATGTACGCCAGTGGGAGACTGGGCGTTGCCGGGCCACGGATACAGCAGATAACCACCCAGCCACAGTTCGGCGCTGAAGTGCTCGACACCCAACGCCGATAAGGCTTCGCGGCTTTCAGGGCGCGATGACATTGGCAGTTGATGCTGACTCAAGTGCGCCAGCTTCAGGTCCAGCCGGTCCTGACTGTCGGCGCCGAGCCACTGGGCTGGGTCGCTGCCGTTGCCCTGTTGCGGGCCCAGATAGAACTTGATCGCCAACTCCACGTGATGAACGCCCTCGCGGTCGCGCAGCAGCATGTCCAGTTCACCCAGCGTGTGCCCGTTGATGCGAATCGGCAGATTGGCGGCGATCAACTCGACACCCGGCGCGTGCTCGACTGCGAACAGCCAGAGCTGCTCGTAATACCGGCCGAGACGTCGCTGTACGGGGTTTGAACACCACTCGGCCAGAGCGGCGGGGTCGGTGTCCAGCTCAAGAAGGAAGTCTGCCAGCGATCGCGGATCGTCCACCCAACCGCTGGCGCTGAGCGGATGACGCTGGGGCCAGGGCGTTTCACTGAGCATGGGCGGGGACAGAATCGCCCACGCCAAGTCGCGCACCTGAGGGTGGCGAAGGTGGCAGGGCAGGTCGGTGAGGGTGGGGAATAGGGTCATGGGCAGAGAATAGCTGCAGAGTTAACGCGGGCACAGTCCGTTGGAGCGAGGCTTGCCTGCGGTAGACGACTGCCTTGTTGGAGCGAGGCTTACTCGCGAAAGATTTACCTGACGCCAACGCTGCGCCAGCCTCACCCACGTCTCGCGAATGAATTCGCTCCTACAAAATCGTCGTCAGGCGCAAAACTCTGTAGGAGCTGCCGAAGGCTGCGATCGCGGTGTGTCAGGTGAATCGCATCGCAGCCTCGCTCGGGCTCGTCAGCTCCTACAAAAGCAGCGGCCGGCATCGCTTATTTGCCGCAGCTCAGGCCTTTCGCCCATAATCCCTTTCTTTGCACGCGCCAAACCCCGCGGGAGCCCCATGGAGCAATTTCGCAATATCGGCATCATCGGTCGACTCGGCAGCACCCAAGTGCTGGAGACCGTTCGCCGACTGAAGAAATTCCTGATGTCGCGGCACTTGCACGTGATCCTCGAAGACACCATTGCCGAGGTCCTGCCAGGGCACGGCATGCAGACCTCCTCGCGCAAGATGCTCGGTGAAGTCTGCGACATGGTCATCGTGGTCGGTGGCGATGGCAGCCTGCTTGGCGCCGCTCGCGCGCTGGCCAAACACAACGTCCCGGTGCTCGGGATCAACCGGGGCAGCCTGGGTTTTCTGACCGATATCCGCCCTGATGAGCTGGAAGTAAAAGTCGCTGAAGTGCTCGACGGCCACTATCTGGTGGAAAACCGTTTCCTGCTCCAAGCCGAAGTCCGCCGTCACGGCGAAGCCATCGGCCAGGGCGACGCCCTCAATGACGTGGTGCTGCACCCCGGCAAATCCACGCGCATGATCGAATTCGAAATCTACATCGACGGCCAGTTCGTCTGCAGCCAGAAGGCGGACGGCTTGATCGTCGCAACGCCCACCGGTTCGACCGCCTACGCGCTGTCAGCGGGCGGGCCGATCATGCACCCCAAACTCGACGCCATCGTCATCGTGCCGATGTACCCGCACACCTTGTCGGGGCGGCCAATTGTCGTCGACGGCAACAGTGAGCTGAAAATCGTTGTCTCAAAAGACATGACGATTTATCCACAGGTCTCCTGCGACGGGCAAAACCACTTCACCTGCGCCCCGGGTGACACCGTCACTGTGAAGAAAAAGCCGCAGAAACTTCGCCTGATCCACCCACTGGATCACAACTACTACGAGGTCTGCCGTACCAAGCTGGGTTGGGGCAGTCGGCTCGGCGGTGGAGGCGACTGATGCTCGATCCCGCGCGTAGCTACGATCTGATCGGTGACGTGCATGGTTGTGCCCAGACCCTTGAGCACTTGCTCGATACCCTTGGTTACCGTTTTCAGGCGGGCGTCTGGCGCCACCCTGAGCGCATCGCTTTGTTCTTGGGCGACATCATCGACCGCGGCCCGCGCATCCGTGAGGCGCTGCATATCGTGCATGACATGGTCGAGGCCGGTCAGGCGTTCTGCATCATGGGCAACCACGAGTTCAACGCGCTGGGCTGGATCACCCCGGCGCCACCGGAAACCGGTCAGCAATTCGTGCGCGAACACTCGCCGCGTCATTTCCGGCTGCTGGGCGAGACCCTGGCGCAATTCGAGCAGCACCCCGCCGACTGGCATGATTTCACCCAATGGTTTTACCAACTGCCGCTGTTCATCGATGCCGAGCGTTTCCGGCTGGTGCACGCCTGTTGGGACACCAGCCTGATCGAACCGCTGCGCAGCGTGCACGGCGACGGGCGCATCGATCAGCACTTCGTCCAGGCCTCGGCGATACCCGGCAGTTTTGCCGCCGCCGTGTTCGACCGCCTGCTGCGCGGCACCGACATGCGCCTGCCCCACGGCATGACGTTGACTGGCGGCGACGGCCTGACCCGCGGCTCGTTCCGCACCAAGTTCTGGGAAGACGACCCGCAAACCTACGGCGACGTGGTGTTTCAGCCGGACGCATTGCCGGAGCCTGTGGCCAAGCGGCCCTTGTCCGACACCGAGAAAAACGCGCTGCTGCGTTATGGCATCAACGAGCCGCTGTTGTTCGTCGGTCATTACTGGCGCAGCGGCATCCCCGCAGCCATTCGGCCAAACCTGGCCTGTCTGGATTACAGCGCCGTGTTGTACGGCAAACTGGTTGCCTACCGGCTCGATCAGGAAACACAGATCGACCCGAATAAATTTGTCTGGGTCGACGTCACCCGCCCCGAGAATGCTGAATGACTCCTGTCGCCGTTTTACGTCTGCCGCTGACCACCGATCTGAGTGGTTTTGTCGATTTGCTCAAACGCCTGAACGTCCCCCATCGGGTCAGTGAAGAAGCCGGCGAGCAAGTGCTGTGGGTGCCAGGCGCTACCCAACTGGCCGATGACGTCCGCGATCTGTACGAGCGTTATCCCGAAGGTGATCCGACGGCTCAATTACAGCCCGGTCAGCAGGTTTCTACGCTCAAACGTCCGAGTGCATTGGCCAATACCTTGCAGCAGTTGCGCAGCAGTCCGGTCACGACACTGATTCTGTTGCTGGCGGCGATCGTTGGCGGCATCACGCTGTTGGGGGATAACCTCGGCACGCTGAGCTGGTTCACGTTCAACGACTTCCACGTCAGCGGCGAGTACGCCAGATTCGTCCCGTTGCAGGACACATTGGCGGCGGGGCAGTGGTGGCGGATCGTATCGCCAATGCTGATTCACTTCGGCCTGCTGCACCTGGCCATGAACGGCATGTGGTACTGGGAGCTGGGCAAGCGCATCGAGATGCGTCAGGGCGGCTGGCAACTGTTGGTCCTGACGTTGGTGTTCAGCGCCGTTTCCAATTACATCCAGTACCTGTGGAGCGGCCCGAGCCTGTTCGGCGGGTTATCCGGTGTGCTGTACGGTTTGCTCGGCCACTGCTGGATCTTTCAATTGCTCGCGCCCAACCCCATGTACCGTTTACCCCGTGGCGTGTTGTTCATGATGCTGATCTGGCTGGCGGTGTGCCTGACTGGCGTGGTCAGCCTGCTGGGCTTTGGCGAAATCGCCAACGGCGCCCATGTCGGCGGCCTGATCATCGGTTGTGTTACAGGTCTGCTGGGCGGTGCATTGGCCCGCCGTAAACATTAAAATCGCCCGCTAAATCTTGGGAGAGCTTCATGTCCACGTTCAACGAAATGATCGAAAACATCACCCCGGACGTCTATGAGAGCCTGAAGCTGGCCGTGGAAATCGGCAAATGGTCGGACGGGCGCAAGCTGACCCAAGAGCAGCGCGAGCTGTCGTTGCAAGCGCTGATTGCCTGGGAGGTGCGTAACGTGCCCGAAGACCAGCGCATCGGTTACATGGGCCCGCAGGAATGCGCGTCCAAGTCCGCGCCGGTACCCAATATCCTGTTCAAGTCGGATGCCATCCATTGATCGAGATTGGCCGCGGTGCAGTGAACAAAATGTCGGCGCGCATTGAAGCGTCGCAGGTTCAGTACAACTTTCGCCTGGGCGAGGTCGAGATCCCGGTCAATCCGTTGATCGGCAAGACGGTCCGCCTGGAATATCTGGGCGCCATCCATTGCAGCAACTGCGGGCGCCGGACCAAGACCAGTTTCAGCCAGGGCTATTGCTATCCGTGCATGCAGAAACTCGCCCAGTGCGACATCTGCATCATGAGCCCGGAAAAGTGTCACCACGAACACGGCACTTGCCGCGATCCGGAGTGGGGCCAGCAATTCTGCATGACTGATCACGTGGTCTATCTGGCCAACTCCTCGGGTGTGAAAGTCGGTATCACCCGCGCCACGCAACTGCCGACACGCTGGCTGGATCAGGGCGCCAGTCAGGCGTTGCCGATCCTTCGGGTGGCCACCCGTCAGCAGTCCGGTTTTGTCGAAGACTTGCTGCGCAGCCAGGTTGCCGACCGCACCAATTGGCGCGCATTGCTCAAGGGTGATGCTCCTGCGGTTGACCTCAAGGCCATTCGTCAGCAACTGTTCGAGTCCTGTGGCGAGGGCCTGGCGGGGTTGCAAGAACGATTCGGTCTGCAGGCCATCCAAATGCTGCACGACGTCGAGCCCATCGAGATGGTCTATCCGGTCGAGGCGTACCCGACCAAGATCGTCAGTTTCAATCTGGACAAGGACCCGATCGCCGAAGGCACGTTAATGGGGATCAAGGGCCAATACCTGATCTTCGATACCGGCGTGATCAATATTCGCAAGTACACGGCGTACCAGCTCGCCGTGCATCAGTAATAAGGAATCATCATGCGCACCGACCAGCCGAAAATGATCTACCTGAAGGATTATCAGGCGCCTGAGTACCTCATCGACGAGACGCACCTGACGTTCGAATTGTTCGATGACCATTCGCTGGTCCACGCGCAGTTGGTGATGCGCCGCAACCCCGAGCGCGGTGCCGGGCTGCCGCCCCTCGTGCTGGACGGGCAACTGCTGGAATTGCAATCGATCAAGCTGGCAGACGTCGATTTGACAGCGGCGGATTACCTGCTGACCGACGACAGCCTGACGGTGCACCCCAAGACCGATAGCTTTACGCTGGACACCACGGTCAAGATCCACCCCGAAAGCAACACCGCGCTGGAAGGCCTGTACAAGTCCAGCGGCATGTTCTGCACCCAGTGCGAGGCCGAGGGTTTTCGCAAGATCACCTATTACCTCGACCGCCCGGACGTGATGAGCAAGTTCACCACCACGGTCAGCGGCAGCAAGCATGACTTCCCGGTACTTTTGTCCAACGGCAACCTGGTGGCCCAAGGCCCTGGCGAAGATGGCCGGCACTGGGCGACCTGGGAAGACCCGTTCAAAAAGCCTGCGTACCTGTTCGCGCTGGTGGCCGGTGACTTGTGGTGCATCGAAGACACGTTCATCACCATGACCGACCGCAAGGTCACGCTGCGCATCTTCGTGGAGCCTGAAAACGTCGACAAATGCCAGCACGCCATGGACAGCCTGAAGAAATCCATGCGCTGGGACGAAGAGGTCTACGGCCGTGAATACGATCTGGACATCTTCATGATCGTGGCGGTCAACGACTTCAACATGGGCGCCATGGAGAACAAGGGCCTCAACATCTTTAACTCCAGCGCCGTGCTGGCCCGCGCTGAAACCGCGACCGATGCCGCTCACCAGCGCGTCGAGGCCATCGTTGCCCACGAATACTTCCACAACTGGTCGGGCAACCGCGTGACCTGCCGCGACTGGTTCCAGCTGTCGCTCAAGGAAGGCTTCACCGTGTACCGCGATTCCGGTTTCTCGGCGGACATGAACTCGGCCACGGTCAAGCGCATTCAGGACGTCGCGTACCTGCGTACTCATCAGTTCGCCGAAGACGCAGGCCCCATGGCCCATGCCGTGCGCCCGGACAGCTTCATCGAGATTTCCAACTTCTACACCCTGACCGTGTACGAAAAGGGTTCGGAAGTCGTCGGCATGATCCACACGCTGCTGGGCGCCGAGGGCTTCCGCAAGGGCAGCGACCTGTACTTCGAACGCCACGATGGTCAGGCCGTGACCTGCGACGACTTCATCAAGGCCATGGAAGATGCCAACGGCGTTGACCTGACCCAGTTCAAGCGCTGGTACTCGCAAGCCGGGACGCCGCGTCTGGCGGTGACCGAGGCTTACGACGCCGCCGCCAAAACCTACAGCCTGACCTTCCGCCAGACCGCGCCGACCACACCGGGCCAGCCGGGCAGCGAGAAAAAACCGTTTGTGATCCCGGTGTCGCTGGGCTTGCTGGATGCACAGGGCACTGAGTTGCCGCTGCGATTGCAGGGCGAAGAAGCTGCGGTCAACACCTCCCGCGTGTTGTCGGTGATTGACGCCGAGCAGACCTTTACCTTCATCGACATCGCTGAAAAGCCGCTGCCGTCCTTGCTGCGTGGCTTCTCGGCGCCGGTGAAACTGAGCTTCCCGTACAACCGCGATCAACTGATGTTCCTGATGCAGCACGACACCGACGGTTTCAACCGTTGGGACGCTGGCCAACAGTTGTCGGTGCAGGTGCTGCAAGAGCTGATCGGGCAGCATCAAGCGGGTAAGCCGCTGGAAATGGATCAGCGTCTGGTTACAGCACTGAACACCGTGCTGAACGACGAAAGCCTGGATCAGGCCATGGTCGCTGAAATGCTTTCGCTACCCGGCGAGGCGTATCTGACCGAAATCAGCGAAGTCGCTGACGTCGATGCCATCCATGCCGCACGTGAATTCGCGCGTTTGCAGCTGGCTGAGAAGCTGTCGGATGGTTTGTGGAAGCGTTATCAGGCCAACCGAGCGATCTCCAAAGCCACGCCATACCTGGCCGAAGCCGAGCATTTCGCCCGTCGCGCGCTGCAAAACATCGCGCTGTCCTACCTGATGCTGGTGGGTAAACCTGAAGTGTTGGCCGCGACCAACGAGCAATTCGACACCGCCGACAACATGACCGAGCGCCTGACTGCGCTGGCGGTGCTGGTCAATTCGCCGTTTACCGAAGACAAGGACAAGGCGCTTGCGACCTTCGCCGAAAACTTCAAGGACAACCCGCTGGTCATGGATCAGTGGTTCAGCGTGCAGGCCGGCAGCCCGTTGCCGGGTGGTCTGGAGCGCGTGAAAGCCCTGATGCAGCATCCTGCGTTCACGATGAAGAATCCGAACAAGGTGCGTGCGCTGATCGGTGCGTTCGCCGGGCAGAACCTGATCAACTTCCACGCGGCGGATGGTTCGGGTTATCGCTTCCTGGCCGATCTGGTCATCGAACTGAACGGCTTCAACCCGCAGATCGCCTCCCGCCAACTGGCGCCGCTGACCCGCTGGCGCAAATACGACGCCAAGCGCCAGGCCTTGATGAAAGGCGAGCTGGAACGCATTCGGGCGTCGGGGCAGTTGTCCAGTGACGTGTATGAGGTTGTGAGCAAAAGCCTGGCTGAGTAACGCTCTGCCTGAGCAACATCGGCAAACATAAAGGGGCTGTCCGCTAACACGGGCAGCCCCTTTTTTTGCGGTCATTTTTTGTAGTCCTTTTCTATCATCGGCCGGTCATTTATTCCCACGACACCACCAGAGCGCCCTGACAGAAATATCGCGCCTGCGCGTTCATCCTTTCAATGCCTGCGCGAGCGTTCTGCCATCGCAGGCGCTTCCTCCCAATGAAAGGTATGTCATGTCGATGAAGGGACACAAAACACTGGTGTTGCTGGGTTTGGCTGTTTTTGGGCAACAGGCAATCGCCGATTCGCAAATCACCCATGAACAACGCGTTGATCTGGGCACTGTCGAGTTGAGCATGGGCGTCGGGCTGCTGAACGGCCAGGCTCGGGAAAAGGTTTACGACACCGATGACGGCACGAAAATCAGCCAGCTCGATTGGGACATGAAACAGGTTCCTACGCTGCATTTGGGGCTGACCGTTCATCCTCTGCAGTGGCTATCCCTGGACCTGCTCGGCTGGACCATGGTCGGCAAAGGCGATGGTCATATGAAGGATTATGATTGGCAGAGCCATGAGCATGCCGACTGGAGTGACTACTCCAATCACCCTGATACCCGCGTCAAAAAGGCCTGGCAGGCTGAGTTCGCGGCCACTGCGTGGGCGTTCAAGCGTGATGATGCCGCGCTTGGGGTCATGGCCGGCTATCAGCGAAGCCAGTTCGGCTGGCAAAGTCGTGGAGGGACCTACACCTACTCGGATCAAGGCTTTCGTGACCAGTCTGGCGAGTTTGCTGCCGGCAGCAAGGGCGTCAGTTACAAACAGCGCTACGACACACCCTATATAGGACTCGTCGGCCGATACAGCCTTGGCAAATGGGCCCTGGAAAGTCGCTACAAATACAGCCAGTGGGTCAAGGCCAGTGACTTCGATAACCATCATGAGCGTGAGACGACTTTCGCTGGTCGTCACGGTAACAAGGGGCGGATGCAGAGTCTGGCGATGGGGCTGTCGTATCACGTTACGCCGCAGTTCTCGGTAAAGGCGGGTGTGGATTACCAACGTTATGCCGAAGCCAAGGGCGGCACGCTGATCAAGGACGCACTGGACGGTGACAGCCAGCACGTCTCAGGCGACTCCAGCAGCCAGTCTGCCAAGACGATTCTTTCCAGCTTGGCGGTCAGTTACAACTTCTGAGCCGACAAGGGAACGCGCTGTAGGAGCGAACTTGTCCGCGAGCGGGTCTTGCCTGACATACCGCGGTATCCGCTCTCGCCAACAAGTTGTCTCCTACAGGTTGGGCGTCGGGAGCCGATGTATGTCGCCCGACACACGCGGTTCTGTAGGAGCGAACTTGTTCGC